>DJXY01000096.1 GCA_002449915.1 Oribacterium sp. UBA6992 | reverse complement strand
ATATGTGAGAGAACTTTGCGAGAGACTGGACATCCCGCTGGTTGCCGTACGCGAAGATGTTCAAAACGCAGGGGCCGCGGGACTGGAAGCAGCCGGAAGAGCTGCGCGAGAGCGCCTGTACGCCCTGTGTATACAGAAATATGGTGCGACGAAGATTGCGCTTGCGCATCATATGGATGATCAGGCGGAAACAGTGCTGCATAATCTTGTGCGGGGCTCGGGACTCCGCGGACTTACGGGGATGGGCGCTGTGCATGAGGATGTGATCCGACCGTTATTATGCTTAACCCGAGCGGAGATCCTGGAAGCGCTTACAGCTGCGGGACTTACCTATGTTACCGATTCTACAAATCAGGATCTCGCATACACACGGAACCGGATCCGGGCAGCAGTGCTGCCGGAGCTTAAGGCAATCAACGCACAGGCGGTGCAGCATATTGCACGTACTGCGGAGCTTCTCCGGGAGTCGGATGCGTATTTCCTGCAGATCGCCCGGAACTATGTAGATCATAAAAGCAGTATCGGTGTCCCGGAAGACGGAACCTTACGGGAAATTTCTGTTTCGCTGGAGAGTCTCCGGGAGCAGGCACCGATCGTTAGAAAATATATATTGGCAGAACTTGTGCATAGACTTAAAACGCCTCTTAAGGACTGGGGATCTGTGCATTTTGAAGATATGGATGCGCTTCTTTTTAGGCAGGGAGGGGCGCACCTGGATCTCCCGTACCATATGAGTGCCGACATACGTAAGAAGCGGCTGATCCTTAGAGTAAACCGTGAGATTATTAGCATGAAAAGGAGAAAGAAATCATGAGTGAGCATGTCAGAATATTGATTCCAGAGGAGCAGATTGAAGCGAGGATTACGGAAATCGCGGATCAGATCAGCGAGGAGTATCGTGGCAGATCGCTCCATCTGATCTGTATCCTCAAGGGCGGAGCTATGTTCATGTGTGAGCTTGCCAAGCGAATCCATGATACCGATGTCACTATGGATTTTATGTCGGTATCCAGCTATGGCTCCGGTACGACCTCCAGCGGTATTGTTAAGATTGTAAAGGACCTGGATGAGCCGCTGGAAGGGAAAAATGTCATGATTGTCGAGGACATCATTGATACGGGTCATACGCTGAATCATCTTTCCCGCATTTTACGGGAGCGGAAGCCGAATTCCATTGAGATCTGCACGCTGCTCAATAAGCCATCCCGTCGGGAGAAGGAGGTGCCGGTCCGGTACTCCTGCTTTGAAATCCCGGACGAATTTGTTGTCGGATACGGACTTGACTATGATCAGCATTACCGCAATCTGCCATACATTGGCGTGGTGGAATTTGATGATCCGCAGGAGAAACAGTAAATTCAGGATAGGGTTATTTTTAACAGATGGAAATGAGCAGTATAAACTGGGACGGTCTCTATACCTCTGGCAGTGATGAATACCGGAGTCCGCAGGAGCCTGATCCAGGTGACAACATAAGAATCCGCTTCCGAACACTGAAAGGAGATGTGGACTCGGTCTATATTCACTTTCACGAATGCAATGAAACGCATACCATGACTCTGGCGTTCTCAGATACGTACTTTGATTATTACGAATATCAGCTGAGAATCGGCAGGGATACGGTAAGCTATACGTTTTATATCCAGAAGCATGAGGAAAGGATCCACTATAACCGCCTCGGCGTAAACAGCAATATGGACAAGGAGTATGCCTTTCAGCTGATTCCGGGATTTCATGTACCGGGGTGGCTTAAGGGCGCGGTGATGTATCAGATTATGATCGACCGCTTTAACAACGGAGATCCGGACAACAACGTGTTAGACCGCGAATACATCTACCTCGGGAAACCCGTGGTAAATGTCCATGACTGGGATGCTCCTATAGAGGCCTTTGATGTACACCGTTTTTACGGAGGTGATATCCAGGGTGTCTGGGACAAGCTGGATTATCTGTCACAGCTTGGCGTTAAGGTCATATACTTTAATCCTTTATTTGTGTCACCTTCAAATCATAAATACGATACGCAGGACTATGACCATATAGATCCGCATATCGGTAAAATTGTATATGATGGAGGAGAAGTGCTGGGAGAACAGGATTTTGACAACCGGCATGCATCCAAATACCGGATCCGGACGACAAATCAAGAGAATCTCCGTGCCTCCGATGAATTGTTTATACATTTTGTAGAGGCGTGCCATAAACGGGGCATGCGGGTGATTATTGACGGTGTCTTTAATCACTGCGGCTCTTTTAACAAGTGGATGAACAAAAGCGGATTCTATGATCATACAGATACGTCCAATGAATATGAACCGGGCGCATATGAGTCTCGTGAGAGTCCCTACCACTCCTATTTTTTATTTTCCAGGGATGATCCTGCGGCGTGGCCTAACAATGACAGCTATGAGAAGTGGTGGGGGAATGATACTCTGCCAAAGCTTAACTACGAGGGATCAAGCAAGCTGGAGGAGGAGATTCTCAGGATAGCGCGTAAATGGGTTTCCAAGCCCTACTGCTGTGACGGGTGGAGGCTGGATGTCGCGGCGGATCTCGGACACAGCGCGGATTATAATCATCGCTTCTGGAAAAAATTCCGAAAGGCGGTGCGTATGGCAAATCCGGAGGCATGCATCATTGCCGAGCATTACGGAGATCCTTATCCGTGGCTCCGGGGTGATGAATGGGACACGGTCATGAATTATGATGCGTTTATGGAGCCGGTTACCTGGTTTCTGACCGGGATGGAGAAGCACAGCGACAGCCGCAATGACCTGCTGCGCGGAGACGGCGGGAGATTTTTCAGCTCCATGCTGTATAATATGGCGAGGATGCCGGAGATCAGCATTATGTCGTCCATGAATCAGCTTTCCAACCATGATCACTCCCGTTTCATGACGCGTACCAATATGACTGTGGGCAGAGTGGCACAGATGGGTCCGGAAGCTGCGGGAGAAAACATCAATGTGCCGCTGTATCGTCTGGGCGCGATGATCCAGATGACCTGGCCCGGTGCACCAACGATGTACTATGGAGACGAAGTTGGTATGGTAGGATGGACAGAGCCTGATTCCCGACGGACATTTCCGTGGAAGCATGAGGACTTTGAGCTTCTGGAGTATCATAAATATCTGGCAAACACGCATAACGGATATCCGGAGCTTAAGTACGGGTCTCTGATGCCGCTGATGTCAGGCATCAATTTTATTGTCTATGCCCGGATCTATGGCAGCCGTGTGGCGGTGATTGCGATCAACAGCTGCGCAGAGGAGTATCCGCTGACCATACCGGTCTGGCGTACGGGTATCCTGGATACCACGGAGATTACGCGGGTGCTGAATACTACCTCTGCTGGATATAACGTTGGAGCAACGCACCGCAAGGCGGAGGGCGGCATGCTGCGGAGCTATATGAAGCCCTACAGTGGTAAGATTTATGTTGCCAACTGTCACCCCAAAAAAGAAAAGCGGGATGAGAATTAACGGTCAGAAACTGGTCGGAGATATTGACTGGAAACTTTTTAAAAAACTTTTGAAATGCTGTTGACAAAAATCAGAAGTTCATATATTATATCATTCGTGTCACCGAGAGGGACACGGAAGACGCGGGTGTAGTTCAACGGTAGAATGTCAGCCTTCCAAGCTGAATACGTGGGTTCGATTCCCATCACCCGCTCTGGATGCCCAGATAGCTCAGTCGGTAGAGCAGAGGACTGAAAATCCT
>DJXY01000004.1 GCA_002449915.1 Oribacterium sp. UBA6992 | reverse complement strand
CTGGCTACGGACCAGAAGGTCGCGTGTTCGAATCATGTCGCACGCATCAAATAACAGGTGTTATGAAAAAAGCAGGTACAGATTGTTGTATCTGCTTTTTTCATATCATTTTTAGCGCTAAAGTACTTAGCTTAAAAGTAAGTACCTTAGCGCTTATTTCTACACTGCGGCATATCAGGCTTTTTTGCTGCCGCTTTCTCCGGAGGTCTCATTTACAAGGTCAGCTAAAGTATAGCGGTTCACAACTTCATAAATGGCATTGTCTATTTCCTTATAAAGAGGAAAGGTGGGACAGGAAGCAGATTTGGAGCATACAGTGCCGCCCTTCAGACAGTCCACCGGCGCCAGTGTTCCTTCTGCAGCATCCAGAATTTCTCCCACACGGATCTGATCAATTGGTCTTGTAAAAAGATATCCGCCGTGTGCTCCACGTATGCTTTTTAAAAAACCGCCCTTGACCATCAATGCAATAATTTGCTCCAGATACTTAACAGAAAGTCCCTGGCGATCAGAAATCTCTTTAATACTAACGGGTGTCTCACCATCATAGTTTTGGGCAATATCGATCAGAGTTGTAAGAGCATATCGGCCCTTGGTTGAGATCATCATCTCACTCACCTCCCTGTATATACATTGAATTTAATCCTACCACATTACTAGACTTTATTCAAGCATGTTTTTAGGAATATACAAAAATAATAATGATTGTTGTTTTTATTCAAAAACACTATATTTTGAAGGTATTTGTTGGTTGACACACAATATAGCTCATTGTATACTGCAATCGCTGAGAGAGATAAGGATTTAACAAAGAGATCGACCTCGGCATCTGGTTTAATGGTTCATGTATTGGAGGATATGAGATGAGACAAGAGTGGAGAGGATTTAAGACAGGCCACTGGGTTAATGACGTAAATGTACGTTCGTTCATTCAAAATAACTATACTGCGTATGACGGAGATGCCAGTTTCCTGGCAGGTCCTACTGCAGCAACAGAAAAGCTCTGGAATGAGGTTCAGAAGCTGCAGAAGGAGGAGAGAGCCAAGGGCGGTGTGCTTGATATGGAGACCAAGGTCGTTTCCGGCATTACTGCATATGACGCAGCCTATATCACAGCCGATTCCAAGGACGAAGAAAAGGTTGTAGGTTTACAGACCGATAAGCCTCTTAAGAGAGCGTTTATGCCATATGGTGGTATCAAGATGGCAGAGCAGGCATGCACAACCTATGGTTACACTCCGGATCCTGAGCTTCATAAGATTTTTACAGAGTATCATAAGACACACAATCAGGGTGTATTTGATGCATATACTCCGGAAATGATGAAGGCTCGTCATAACAAGATCCTTACCGGACTTCCGGATACCTATGGTCGTGGACGTATTGTCGGCGATTACAGAAGGGTTGCTCTTTACGGTATTGACTTCCTGATCCAGGAGAAGCAGAACGATTTTGCCAATACTGGTGACGGTACTATGACCGATGATGTAGTACGTCAGAGAGAGGAGATCTCCGATCAGATCAGAGCACTTCGTCAGATGAAGGAAATGGCACAGTCCTATGGCTATGATATTTCCGTTCCGGCTAAGAATGCCAGAGAAGCTGTACAGTGGCTCTATTTTGGATATCTTGCAGCAATCAAGACACAGAACGGTGCAGCAATGTCCGTTGGCCGTGTTTCTACATTCCTGGATATCTATATTACAAGAGATCTCAACGAGGGTACTCTTACTGAGCAGGAAGCTCAGGAGCTGATTGACCACTTCGTCATGAAGCTGCGTATGGTAAAGTTTGCGAGAATCCCGAGTTACAATCAGCTTTTCTCAGGTGATCCTGTCTGGGCAACACTCGAGGTTGCCGGTATGGGTCAGGACGGTCGTTCCATGGTAACCAAAAATGACTTCCGTTTCCTGCATACACTTGAGAACATGGGACCGGCTCCGGAGCCAAACCTTACAGTACTGTACACCAAGAGACTTCCGGAGAACTTTAAGAAATATGCTGCCAAGATTTCTGTAACCACATCTTCTATCCAGTATGAGAATGATGATGTTATGAGACCGGTATGGGGCGATGATTACAGCATCTGCTGCTGTGTATCTGCTACGCAGACCGGTAAGGAAATGCAGTTCTTCGGCGCACGTGCCAACCTTGCCAAGTGCCTTCTTTATGCAATCAACGGCGGTATTGATGAGAAGACAAAACAGCAGGTAGGACCGGAGTACAGACCGATTACTTCCGAGTATCTTGATTATGACGAGGTAATTGAGAAGTATGACCGTATGATGGACTGGCTGGCAGGTATTTATGTCAATGTTCTGAACCTGATCCAGTACATGCATGACAAGTACTATTATGAGGCAGCCGAAATGGCTCTGATCGACACCGATGTGCGCCGTACATTCGCAACCGGTATTGCAGGCTTCTCTCATGTAGTGGATTCTCTCTCAGCTATTAAGTATGCTAAGGTAAAGACCATTCGTGATGAGGACGGTCTTGTTACCGATTACGAGATCGAGGGTGATTTCCCAAGATATGGTAACGATGATGACCGTGCAGATGACATTGCGGTTAAGCTGCTTAAGACCTTCCTTACCAAGATCAAGAAGCACCACACCTATCGTAACTCCGAGCCGACAACCTCGATTCTTACCATCACATCCAATGTTGTTTATGGTAAGGCAACTGGTTCTATGCCGGATGGACGTAAGGCAGGTGCTCCGCTTTCACCGGGAGCAAACCCAAGCTACGGTGCTGAGAAGTCCGGACTTCTGGCTTCCCTTAACTCTGTTGCCAAGCTGCCATATGAGTATGCGCTGGATGGTATTTCCAATACCCAGACAATCAACCCGGCAGCACTTGGACACAACGAGGCAGAGGAGACAGATACACTGGTAAGAGTGCTTGACGGATACTTTGCCAAGGGTGCACATCATCTTAATGTCAATGTCTTTGGTGTTGAGAAGCTCAAGGATGCTATGGAACATCCTGAGAAGCCGGAGTACGCAAACTTCACCATCCGTGTATCCGGTTACGCAGTAAAGTTCATTGATCTTACAAGAGAGCAGCAGCTGGATGTTATCTCAAGAACTGAGCATAAGGCACTGTAATCCGAACTGTAAAATCAGATTAAGACTTGCATTTTAAGTATATTAAAGCCGCCGAGACTTAAAAGCTCCGGCGGCTTTTTGTAGCAGACAGTATTGTAAATTAGGAGGAAGTATTATGGCAGAAGCGATCCGCGGAGCAATTCACTCTATAGAAACCTTTGGATCGGTCGATGGACCGGGAACCCGATATGTCATCTTTCTGAAAGGCTGTTATATGCGCTGCCGTTACTGCCATAATCCGGATACCTGGGATCTCCACTCCGATGACATGCGTACTGCAGACGAAATCCTGGATCATGCGGAACGCTATCGCGAGTACTGGGGACCAGACGGAGGTATTACGGTGAGTGGTGGAGATCCGCTAGTTCAGATTGATTTTGTAATTGATCTTTTTGAAAAGGCGCATAAAAGAGGAATTTCCACCTGTCTGGATACATCGGCACAGCCGTTTACCAGAAAGGAGCCGTTTTTCAGCAAGTTTAACCGTCTGATTAAGGTGACGGATACCGTGCTTTTTGATATCAAGGAAATTGATGATGAAAAGCATAAAAAGCTGACCGGATGGACCAATAAAAACATTCTGGATTGCGCCAGATATCTTTCTGAGCAGGGTGTGGATCTCTGGATCCGGCATGTCCTGGTTCCCGGTCTTACGGATAGTGACGAGGAGCTGATTGCTACAAAGCAGTTTATCGATACATTACATACAGTTAAAAAGGTAGAGATTCTGCCATATCATAGCCTTGGTGCCTATAAGTATGAGAAGCTTGGCATTCCATATACGCTTAAGGATGTCAATCCTCCGACGGAGGAACAGGTGGCTCATGCCAAGGCCCTGCTTGGCATCTGATGTGATTGTTTCAGACCTTCCGTTGTGTTACACTGAGTTTACTGCAGTTTAACACAACGGGAGGTCCTTTTATTATGCTTTATGATGAAAAAATCTGGATTGGGCAGGATTATGACGGAGCAGAAAAGCTTTGCATCCTGCCGGAAATGGTCAATCGTCACGGGCTTATCACCGGGGCGACAGGCACCGGCAAAACCATCACGCTTAAGGTTATGGCGGAGTCTCTCAGTGAGATGGGGGTTCCGGTCTTTTTATCTGATGTAAAGGGTGATCTTGCAGGCATGCTTCTGCCGGGCACAGAGACGCAGGATATGGCAGAGAGAAAAAAATACTTCGGACTGGATGCAGCAGGTTTCCGGTATCAGGGATATCCTGTAGAGTTCTGGGACGTTGAAGGCAAGGGAGGACTTCCGCTTCGGACGACGATCAGTGAGTTTGGGCCGACGCTGCTTGCGAGGCTTTTGGAACTCTCGGAACTGCAGGCGGATATTCTGAGCATCGTATTTCGTATTGCGGATGAGCATCAGCTTTTGCTTTTAGATACCAAAGATCTGAGAGCTATGCTGCAGCATGTGGCGGAACACAGCAAGGAGTATTCAGAAACCTATGGCAATATGTCAAAACAGAGCCTGAATGCGATATTGAGAGCCGTGGTGGCGCTGGAGACAGAGGGCGGAGATCGTTTTTTTGGAGAGCCTGCGATTGACATTCATGATTTTATGGTAAAAGGGGCAGATGGAAAAGGCTGTATCAATATCATGGATGCGCGTAAAACGATGCAGAATCCGCGCATTTACTCGACGTTTATGCTATATATGCTGTCGGAGCTTTTTGAGCAGATGCCGGAAGTGGGTGACATGGCAGAGCCATCAATGGTATTCTTTTTTGATGAAGCGCATCTCCTGTTTGAGGATGCACCAAAGGCGCTTATCGCTAAAATTGAGCAGGTTGTCAAGCTCATCCGTTCCAAGGGTATCGGAGTGTATTTCATAAGTCAAAATCCGGCGGATATTCCGGATACGGTACTTGCACAGCTGGGGAATAAGGTACAGCATGCCTTACGGGCGTATACTCCGGCAGAGAAAAAACGTGTACATGCTGCCGCACAGGCATTCCGGGCAAATCCGGCATTTGACACGGAAGCGGTACTCGAGGAGCTTGGTACTGGAGAGGCACTGATTTCCTTCCTGGATCAGGACGGTAGACCGCAGATGGTCAGACGTGCGAGGATTCTGCCGCCGGAGAGCAAAATGGGACCGGTAGAGGAGTCAGAACGTACCGCGGCAATAAAGGCTTCTGCATTGTATCAGAAATACGCAGTGATGATTGATCGGGATTCCGCATATGAATATTTTAAAAGAAAATCCGGGCAGAAGGAGCTTGAGAGACAGGAGGCTAAGGAAGCAGAGGAAAGAGAGAAACGGGAAGCCAGGGAGCAGGAGAGCATGGCAAAGCAGGAGGAGAAGGAACGGAAGAAAAAGCTTGCAACGGTAAAAAGCGTTGGTAGATCCACTGCTGGTACGCTCGGACGTGAGGTTGGATATGCTGTTGGAAAGGAACTGTTTGGAAGCTCCATCGGCAGAAGGATTGGTGGAAATATCGGCGCAGCTCTCGGCAGAGGAATCCTCGATACGCTGCTCGGCAGATAAAATCGTGCGCTGATGGCAGATTTGCTTTTGCGAATGCAATCAGCCCCAAAATATCCGTTTACAGCGTGAGCTCGTCATTGAAGGTGTTGGAGCTAAAGATAAGATACAGGCATGATTCTGCAATTTATCACAGAATCCTGCCTGTTTATTTTACTCTAAATTAAGGGCCGTGATCCCCAGAAATAATATAAGAATCAGGATCACACCGAGGGATGTGAAAAACTGCGATAACATTTTACCGAGATTTGTTTCGCTCCGGAGCTGTGCCAGAATCTCAGGGAAATGCCGGAGCAGGAAGCAGAGCATATAAATCATACCGCCATAAACCAGCAGGTTATAGAGACTGTAAACCCATAGGTTCTCCTGCATGTACTGGTTAAAGAGGATGGCAAAGGCATTATTGGAAATATGCATAAGGATGGAGCATGGCAGCCCGTAGGTTTCCCTGATCCAGGCAAAGAGACTTCCAATCAGGAGAGCAGTAAAAAACTGAATGATGTTTCCGTGCATGAGACCAAAGAGGAAGGCGGAAATCAGGACGGCAAAGATTTTGCCATAGCGTCTGAGACTCCCGTAGATTAATCCGCGGAACAGGCATTCCTCAAGGATTGGTGCTGCGAGGATCGAGTAGATCAGCATCCAGAAGCCGGTAATGCTTCCGGACGCGGCTTCTGTCGCATATTCCAGTGAAAAGCCCATGGATTTTAAAAACTTCTCTACCGGATCCAGAAGGATGGTGCTGTATGCCTGCAGACCGTATACAAGAAATAAAAGCCTGAGATAGGTGACGGCATGAAAGCGCTTGTACGTATGCCCGACAGAATGTATGCCCAGGATCCGGGTAGCTGCAAGCAGTGCCAGGAAGCCCGCAAGGAGCATGGCAAGCCCCTCATAGGATGCAAGTCCTGCATGGAACAGGAGGATCAGATACCCTCCGAGCTGGAAAATGAGTTCATATATAAAAAGTGCCAGCGCCAGCCGGTTAAACTGATGCCTGGTGGGATTGGTCTGGAAAGGCAGCATGAGATCTCCGTTGAGTAATGATGTTCAGAATGTTATACTGCTACATAGCCTTCATGGCAGGGTAGTATTATCATGAATATATTATACATAAGATCTGTCAGGATCACCATAAGGAGATAGAGATTGAAAAAGTGGTTTTTATATAATAAAAAAGCAGATTTCCAGGGCATTGCGGCAAAATTTGGCATTGATCCTGTGACTGCGAGGATCCTCAGAAACCGGGAAGTTAATTCCGAGAGTCAGATCCGGAATTTCCTGAGCGGAACATTGGAGGATGGACTGCATTCGCCACTTCTGCTGCCGGATGCGATTCGGTGCATGAACAATCTGGATCGCTGTATCCGGGAGGGACGGAAAATCCGTATTGTCGGGGACTATGATGTAGATGGAGTCTGCGCCACATACATCCTCTTCCGGGGACTTAAGCATCTGGGAGCGGATGTGGATTATCAGATTCCTGACCGCATCCGGGATGGATATGGCATCAATCGGAGCATCATTGACCGTGCAAAGGCGGATGGCATATACACGATTCTGACCTGCGATAATGGAATTTCCGCGGTGGAGGAGCTTAGGCATGCCCGGGAGCTTGGTTTGAATGTCATCGTTACGGATCACCACGATGTCCGCCAGAAAACGGATGAGGACTATGGATGTGAATCCCGCGATATTCTGCCGCCTGCAGCTGCGGTGGTGGATGCCAAGAGAGAATCCAGTCGTTACCCGTTCCCGGAGATTTGTGGTGCCGTGGTGGCGTGGAAAATGATTCAGCTCCTGTATCAGAAACGAAATCTTCCGGTAGAGGAGTCCATGGAATTTCTGGAATTTGCCGCAATTGCAACGGTTTGTGATGTGGTGAGACTACAGGATGAAAACCGGCTGATCGTAAAATACGGGCTTCAGAGGATCAAGGAAACGTCCAATCCGGGGCTTGCTGCATTACTGGAGATCACAGGGCTCTCGGAGCAGGAAAAGATCAGTACCTACCATATCGGGTTTGTACTGGGACCGTGCATCAACGCAGGGGGACGGCTGGAAAGCGCTGTGGAGGCGCTCGCATTGTTTCTCGCAGAGGATCGCGCCGAGGCATACGAGAGAGCCATCAGACTTAAGTCGCTGAATGATGTCCGGAAGGATATGACCATGGAGGCATGCAAAACAGCCTTTCATCAGGTGGAGGAAACGTATGCCTCGGATCGTGTGCTGGTTGTATATCTGCCGGATCTGCATGAGAGCCTTGCCGGGATTGTAGCCGGCAGACTCAAGGAGAGGTATTACCGTCCATCCTTTGTCATTACCAATGCAGAGGACAGTGATGATGGCACCCGGATGGCAAAGGGCTCTGGGAGATCCATCGAAGCATATCCTATGTCGGAGAAACTGCAGGAGGTGAGCCGGTACCTTACAAAATGGGGAGGGCATCCAATGGCAGCAGGGTTTTCTCTTAAGCGAAGTGACATTGATGCCTTCCGGGCAGCGCTTAACAGCAACTGCAGCTTAAGCCGCGAGGAGCTTGTCGAGAAGCTCTGGATTGACGTTCCGATGCCGGTGGATTATATCACCTTCGACCTGATCCATGATTTTGATAAGCTTGAGCCCTTTGGAACCGGCAATCCGAAGCCTCTGTTTGCAACAAAGGGACTGACCATCGCAGCCTTACGGGTTCTCGGCCAGAAGCATAATGTGGTAAAGCTGGAGCTCGTTTCCGGAACCGGGAGAAGGATCACAGGGCTTATATTTTCTGATGTGGATCGGTTTATGCAGGAAAAAGAACAGAATCATCATATTGATGTCGTTTACTATCCGGATATTAATGAGTATAATGGCAGACAAGAGCTGCAGATCATCATAAACGATTATCAGTTCAAGCCATAAGGCCATCATACGACATGAGAAAGTGAGGTATTTTCATGATCAAGGAAGTAATGAAATTTATCACTGCCGCGGATCCGGAGGTTGGTTCGCTTATTGAAAAGGAGTATGAGAGACAACAGCATAATATAGAGCTGATCGCCTCTGAAAATATCCTGTCAGAAGCTTCGATGCTTGCGATGGGTACGGTCCTTACCAATAAATATGCAGAGGGCTATCCGGGAAAGCGCTATTATGGCGGATGTGTCAATGTAGATGAGATTGAGACCATCGCTATTGAGCGTGCCAAAAAGCTGTTTGGGTGTGAATATGCCAATGTTCAGCCGCATTCAGGCGCGCAGGCAAACATGGCTGTGACGATGGCGGTCTGTGATCCGGGAGACACGATTCTGGGCATGTCACTGGATGCAGGAGGACATCTGACACATGGTTCACCTGCCAACTTCTCCGGCAGATACTTCCATATCGTTCCTTATGGTGTCAACAGCGAGGGCTATATTGATTATGACGAGGTGGAAGCACTTGCCATTAAGAATCATCCCAAGATGATTATTGCCGGTGCTTCAGCATATCCGAGAGTCATTGATTTTAAGAGATTCCGGGAAATTGCGGATAAGTGCGGAGCGGTGCTCTGGGTGGATATGGCTCATATCGCAGGACTTGTGGCTGCCGGACTGCATCCGTCCCCTGTTCCATATGCGGATGTGGTAACTACGACGACCCATAAGACACTGCGTGGACCGAGAGGAGGATTGATTCTCTCCAGCCAGGAGGCTGCAGATCGTTTTAAATTTAATAAAAATGTATTCCCGGGTTCACAGGGTGGTCCGCTTGAGCATGTCATTGCAGCCAAGGCAGTCTGCTTTGGCGAGGCGCTGAAGCCGGAGTTTAAAACCTATCAGCAGCAGATTGTAAAGAACTGTAAGGCACTTGCGGATGAAATGATGAAGTGTGGCTTTAAGCTGGTTTCCAATGGTACGGATAACCATCTGATGCTTGTTGATCTTACCAATCTTCCGGAGCTTTCCGGTAAGGAACTGCAGAATCGCTGTGATGAGGTTAATATCACATTAAACCGTAATGCGATCCCTAATGATCCGCGTTCTCCATTTGTTACCTCCGGTGTCAGAATCGGTACTGCAGCGGTTACGACAAGAGGCATGAAGGAAGAGGATATGAAGCCGATCGCGGATTGTATCTGGAAGGCAGCGACTGACTTTGATAACTCCAGAGAAGCTATTATCAATGCGGTGCGTGAGCTTACTGACAGGTATCCGATTTACGAGGGCTGATAGCTGATATCCGTAAAATCCTGGTGCTCCGCAGATATCTGCTTATCAGAAAGACAGACAGAGCTCAGTAAATCCATGTATATGCCAACAAATGTGCGAACAAAAAAGGAATGTCCCCGGTGGACATTCCTTTTTTGTTCGCCTCTTTTAATACATCAGGCGTTCATTTTTTCTTTCAGATTATTTTGCGCCACGGTCAACATCAGCTTGATTCTGTTGAGCTGATTTACCTCGGAGGCACCTGCGTCATAGTCGACGGCAATGATATTCGCATCCGGATTATGACGCTTCAGCTCTTTGATGACACCCTTGCCTACAATGTGGTTCGGGAGACAGCCAAATGGCTGCGTGCAGACAATATTGTTGACACCCTCCGACATCAGCTCCAGCATTTCGCCGGTCAGGAACCAGCCCTCACCGGTCTGATTGCCAAGGGATACATATTCTCTTGCCATTTCTGCAAGCTCGCGGATCTTTCCGGGCGGTGTAAAGCGGCTGGAGTGCGCGAGCTCCTTACGCGCCGTTTTACGCAGGAACTCCAGCATATTGGTTGCGGCATTGCATAAGGTCTTTCCCTTCCAGGAAGCACCCAGATTCTCGTACTTGAAATTCTGATTGTAGAAGCAGTAGAGCAGGAAATCCATAAGATCCGGCATAACGGCTTCCGCACCCTCTTTTTCCAGGAGATCTACAATATGGTTGTTGGCAAGCGGTGAGAACTTTACAAGGATCTCTCCGACAATGCCGACCTTTGGCTTCTGTACTCCATCCTTAAGGGGCAGATGGTCAAAGTCATGGATGATACCCTTTATGTTCTTTTCAAACTCATGCATGGCGGCACTCGATTTGGAAAGGGAAGCAACACAGATCTTTTTCCATTTCTCATGCAGGGCATTGGCAGATCCCGGCACAAGCTCATATGGTCTTGTGGCATAGAGCACACGCATAAAAATGTCTCCGTAGACTACGCCCTGCAGAGCCTTGGTGAGCAGCGGGATCGTGATCTTAAAGCCCGGGGTCGTTTCCATACCGTTGGCATTGAGTGAGATGACCGGAATCTGCGGCATTCCCGCCTTTTCCAGTGCACGGCGAATGAAACCGATATAGTTTGACGCGCGGCAGCCGCCACCGGTCTGGGACATGATGACGGCAGTACGATTCACATCATATTTTCCGGACAGCAGTGCATCCATGATCTGACCGACAACGATGATGGAAGGGTAGCACGCATCATTATTAACGTATTTCAGTCCTGTATCAATTGCGGTACGGTTAGCGTTATTAAGCACTACAAGATTATAGCCGTTGGCGCGGATCGCAGCTTCGATCAGCTCAAAGTGAATCGGCGACATCTGAGGACAGAGGATTGTATACTGTTCCTGCTTCATTTCCTTGGTAAAGAGCTTCCGGTCATAATTTGCGGGACGGATCGTCCGGTCAAAATGCTTCTCGTCCCGGACACGGATTGCGGCAAGCAGAGAACGAATCCGGATTCTTGCAGCGCCGAGATTGTTGACCTCATCGATTTTCAGTACGGTATAGATTTTGTCAGAGCCGGTGAGGATATCTCTTGCCTGGTCTACGGTAACAGCGTCCAGACCGCATCCAAAGGAATTTAGCTGGATGAAATCCAGATTATCCTGTGTCTTAACAAATTCCGCGGCCCGGTACAGTCTGGTATGGTACATCCACTGGTCTGTGACAATCAATGGACGCTCCACCTTACCGAGATGAGATACAGAATCCTCGGTCAAAACGGCAAAGTTGTAGGAGGTGATCAGCTCCGGTATGCCGTGGTTGATCTCCGGATCACAGTGATACGGACGACCGGCAAGCACAATGCCGCGGTGCCCGGTTTCCTTCATCCAGCGGAGGGTTTCCTCCCCCTTCTTTTCTATATCGGTATGTGCGCGGTTAAGCTCCTCCCAGGCTTCATGTGCCGCCTGACGGATTTCCTCCTCCGTGAAATTCCACTTGCGGAACTGTTCCCCGATTTTATCCAGTGTAAGCTCACCGACCGGACGGATGGAGTCCTCGATATGCTGCGGATGTACAAATACCTTTACCAGCTGATCGGTCAGGATCTTCTCGTTGGTAAACGCCACAAAGGGCTTCATAAACATGACGCTGTTGTCCTCTATGGATTCCACGTTGTTTTTTATATTTTCCGCATAGGAGGTGACCATCGGGCAGTTATAGTGATTGCCTGCATCCGGGGTTTCATTGCGCTCATATGGTACACAGGGGTAGAAGATGAATTTTTGTCCCTTGCGGATCAGCCACTCAATGTGACCATGTGCTATTTTGGCAGGATAGCATTCGGACTCGGACGGGATGGACTCAATTCCAAGTTCGTAGATCTGTCTTGTACTTGCCGGAGACAAAACCGTACGGAATTTAAGCTCGCGGAAGAAGGTAGCCCAGAATGGATAATTCTCATACATATTGAGAACTCTCGGGATACCTACCTCGCCGCGGACCGCCAGGTCCTGGGGCAGAGTTTCATAGTCAAACATGCGCTTGAGCTTATACTCAAACAGATTGGGAATGTTCTGCTTTACCTTGGCTTTTCCAAGACCGCGCTCGCAGCGGTTTCCGGAAATGAAGTTTCTGCCGGCACCAAACTGGTTGATGGTCAGTACGCAGCTGTTATTGCAGCCCTTGCAGCGAGTCATCTTTGTGGTGTATTTAAGCTCAATGATCTTGTCAAGAGACAGCATGCTGGACTGAATCCGTCCATAGGAGGTTCTTGGTACATCAACCTCCTCGCCGGGCTTCATTGCCTTTAATCTGGCGTTGGCAAGATGGTAACGCTCTCTTGCAATGAGCGCGGCACCAAAGGCTCCCATAATACCGGCGATGTCCGGACGAACGACGTGCGTTCCAAGCAGATTTTCAAATGCGCGCAGTACGGCATCATTATAAAATGTACCGCCCTGTACAACAATGTGCTGACCGAGATCCTTGGCATCGGTAACCTTGATGACCTTAAACAGCGCATTTTTAATTACAGAGTAAGCAAGACCTGCGGAAATATCCGCAACACTGGCGCCTTCCTTCTGTGCCTGTTTTACGTTGGAGTTCATAAAAACCGTGCAGCGGGAACCGAGATCGGTCGGATTATCTGCATAAAGCGCCTCATGTGCAAAGTCAATGACGGAATAATTCAGTGACTTGGCAAAGGTTTCCAGGAACGAACCGCATCCGCTGGAACAGGCTTCATTGAGCTGAACGGAATCCACAGTGCCATCCTTAATGCGGATGCATTTCATGTCCTGTCCGCCGAT
>DJXY01000117.1 GCA_002449915.1 Oribacterium sp. UBA6992 | reverse complement strand
TGGATACGGTAAACGCCTCTCTCCTCTATGCCATGGGCGCCCTTTTCCTTACGGAAGCAGGGAGAATAGGAGGTCAGAGTAAGCGGCAGCTGCTCGTGAGGTATAATCTGATCAATAAAGCGTCCGATCATGGAGTGCTCTGAGGTTCCGATCAGATACAGATCCTCTCCCTCGATTTTATACATCATGGCATCCATTTCCGCAAAGGACATAACGCCATCCACTACCTTGGAACGAATCATGTAAGGCGGGATAACATAGGTAAATCCTCTGTCAATCATGAAATCACGGGCATAGGATAAGATGGCAGAATGAAGTCTTGCGATATCACCGACCAGATAATAGAAGCCGTTTCCGGCAACACGTCCGGCAGCATCAAGATCAATGCCTCCGAAGCTTTCCATAATATCTGTGTGATAAGGCACTTCAAAATCAGGAACCTTGGGCTCTCCGAATCTCTCGTTTTCCACATTATGCGTATCATCCGGACCAATCGGTACAGAAGGATCAATGATGTTGGGAATTACCATCATACGCTTGGTAACTTCCTCCTGCAGCTTTGGCTCCTGAGCTTCCAGCTCCTTAAGTCTTTCCGACTGGCGGGCTACATCCTCTTTCACCTTTGAGGCTTCTTCTTTTTTGCCCTGTGCCATGAGAGCGCCGATCTGCTTTGAAAGCTGATTCTTTCTGGCTCTCAGTTCATCTGCCTCCTGCTGTACCTTTCTGGCTTCCGCATCATATTTGATGACTTCATCAACCAGAACAAGCTTCTGATCCTGGAATTTCTTCCGGATATTTTCCTTGACTATGTCAGGGTTTTCTCTGACAAATTTAATATCCAACATGGAAACTTCATCCTCCCGTAACGTTTTAAATCATGCCTGAGTGACAGAACTTTCTTTCAGACATATCAACAATTTACTATACAAGCAATCCAAGGGTTTTTCAAGTCATATACGACTTAGAATATCCTCAAACTGAACACCAAATACCGGTGCAAGAGCTTCCTCCTCTGAGTGTTTTACCGACAACGCCACAAAATCCGCTGCTCGTTTTACACTATTGACAAGATCTCCGGTTTCCAGATAGTCTCCTGTCATGATGGATGCAAACAGGTCTCCGGTTCCGGGTCGCCCGGCACCGGATTTTGAATTATAAAGGATCTGAAGCTCTGCATCCGGCTGCCATACCGCATTTTGATAAAGCTCTCCGCAATCTATGCCGGTAACAACAATTTTTCCTTCTGTAAGGCAGGACAAGCCGGAAAACATTGCGTTAAGCACCATTTTTCTGCCCTCTTCTGATGTGCACTGTGTAAGCGCGTACGTTATCCCCTGATAATCCAGGTCAGACAGGAATGCAGCCTCAGTAAGATTAGGACAGCAAAGGTCTGCAAGCCGGATCAGCTTCCGCATGGAGTCAATGTACCTGGAGGTGATGTTACGATACAGCCTGCCATGATCCCCCATTACAGGATCCAGAATAATGATAAGCTCCGGATTTTTTTCTCTTGCATGGGTAAGGAATTGGTACAGCACATCCGCCTGCTCCGGTGATCCAAGATATCCGATCAGTATGGCATCCTGTTGAAATCCGTTTTTATCCCAGGCATCGAGGTAGGGCTTAAGGCTCTCTGTGAGACTTACTGAATACGCATATGGAAAGGCGGTATGATTACTTAGAATTGCAGTGGGTACAGGATTTACGCAATACCCCATATAAGAAAGTACCGGCAGAATGACGGAAATCGAGCACCGGCCGACCCCACTTAAATCGTTGATTGCCGCAATGTGTTTCACTCTCTGCCTCCCATGAGCTTCCGCATGGCATTGACATTCTCCTCAATTTTATTATTCGGCTGAAAAACGGCGCTGCCTGCAATGATGAAATCAGCACCTGCGTCCAGTACAGAGGTAAGATTTTGCAAATTGACGCCTCCGTCAATGCCTATCGTAAGATCCATGCCGGCTTCCTCGGATTCTCTACGCAAGGTTCTGATTTTATCCAGTGTATACGGAATCAGCTTCTGTCCTCCGAAGCCGGGATTTACAGACATGATCAGAACAAGATCCACCATCGGCAGGATACAGTCCAATGTACTTACTGGTGTCGCAGGATTCAATGCGACGCCTGCTTTCAGACCGGCTTCCCGGATCTGATGGATGGTTCTGTCAAGATGGCGGCAGGCTTCCTGATGTACGGTAATGCTGTCCGCGCCTGCATTTTTCATATCCTCTATATAACGACCCGGCTCCTCAACCATCATATGCACATCAAAAAAAGCATGACTTCTGCTCCTCAATGCCTTGATTACTGGTGCACCAAAGGAAATGTTCGGCACAAAGCTTCCATCCATTACATCAAAATGGAAGCAGTCAATGCCTGCCTGTTCTGCTCTCTTTATGTCTTCCGCAAGATTTGCAAAATCAGCGGCGAGTATAGAGGGGGATAATGTACAATTCATAAAAGACTGTCCTTTCTCATAGTACTGTTAGTAGTGCTGTTCCTGCTCCTTTAGTTCCTGATATAGCTGCACATAGCTTGCATAGCGCTCCTCGGAAATTTCACCTTCCTGCACAGCGCGTTTCACAGCGCAGTCCTTTTCTCCGATATGTACGCAGTTATGAAAACGGCATTTTGTGCGGTAGCTCTCAAACTCCGGATAGTAATACATCAGCCGGTCCGAGGGGATTTCACGTACATATAGAGACGTAAAACCTGGTGTATCAAGGATATACGTATGATCGCCTATGTAAAAGAACTCGGCATGACGTGTTGTGTTTCTGCCTCTTTTTATTTTGCGTGAAATCTCTCCGGTCTCCATTTTGGCTTCAGGATGAATCATGTTGGTCAGTGTAGACTTACCTACTCCGGATGGACCGGAAAGAACACTGGTCTTTCCTTCCAGTATTTTAAGGATGTCAGGAAGATACTGATTTGTCCTGGTATTAAGCACAAGCGTTTTATATCCAATGCTCTGATAGATTCGGACAATCCGCATTTCCTCTGCTTCCTCACGGCTGTCCGAAACAAGATCGCTTTTATTAAAAAATATGATAACGGGGATCTCCAGCTGCTCCATATTGATCAGAAACCGGTCCAGCATATTGAGGTTTGGTGCGGGATCCTTGAGAGATACCACAATGACCGCCTGGTCTACATTGCTGACTTCCGGACGAACCAGCAGATTTTTTCTGGGCAGGATGCGGATCACATTGCCCTGCCTCTGCTTCTCGGAATCCTCCTTGGGTTCAATTTCCGCCATGTCTCCGACGACCGGCTTTTCATTCCGGTTCCGGAAAACACCCTTGGCACGGCATTCATAGTCTCCCTCTGAAGTATGGACATAATAAAAACCACCGATACCTTTAAATATTTTACCTGTCAGACTCATGTGCCCCCACTTTTTATGATTCAGGTGCAAATGTTACCGGAAATTCTGCAATCACCGTATCATTTTGTGCATCAACCACTTCCACAGTGCCGGAGGATATTCCGGCTTCGCCTTTTATACTGGAAAAAACCACCTGCAGCTCTGTACCGAGCGGATAGCTTCTGGCACCCTGCAAGGTTGTATAATAGCTCTCTCCGTTATGGTCCTGCCGGAGCCGGATTGACACCACCATGGAACCATCAATTCCGGGGCCGCCGGTTCCCAGCGTTACAGCCTGATTGATACTTGCGTACCAGTAGCTCTGAGATCCGTTTTCCTCATTTTCCGAGGAAGCTGCCTTAACAGAGGACTGTCCATCCGGTCCGGAGCTGACGGTAAAGCTTATCATCTGATCTGGTTCCGCAGGACTGCCGGGAGCCTGGGACTGATGGATCACCACTCCTGCAGGATTGGATGTATCCGGTTGATATGTGATATTTCCGGTCTTAAGTCCTGCCTGTTTCAACGCAGCGGCTGCTCCCTCCTCTGTATTACCGAGGAGATTTGGAACCGTTACCGTTTTTGTATTTTTTCCTTCACTTACGGTAATCATCAGCTGCTCGGAGCCACTGGTGTCCGGTTTATTGGTGGCAATGATATATCCCGTTGAGACAGTATCACTGGATTCTGTCTTAACAGTATAGGAAATATTTCGATCCTTAAGCTCTTTTTCCAGATCCTCAAGCTTCATTGCGTGCAGCCCGTCGAGCTGATCCGGCTTGTTTTTATCATAAAAAATTATCGTTGCCGGTCCCTTGGAAACGGTCACATCTACAACATCGCCGGATTCATACTTTTTATTGGGATAGCTTATGATTAATCCCTCATTGTATCGGTCTGAATACTCTTCATTGGCAGTACGGATGTGCATATTATAGTCAGAGAGATAGTCCTCTGCTTCATCAACACTCATACCCAGGATATCCGGCATGCGGATTTCCAAAGCTGAAATTGTAATATTTACCTCCTGCGAAGCACTTTCCACTTCAGCCGTGCTTTCTGCTGCGGATGTTACCGTGATCTCACGGGATTCCTTAAAAAAGCCGTGGATCCGGATGGCAAGAAATCCGATAATGCCCAGGATCAGAAGCGCACACACAATCGAGATCGCCCGGTTGATATGAGAAATGCTTTTTACAACAGAAGCTTCGCTGTTTGTCTCCGAGTCTGTGTCTGTTTCTTTTTCTTTTATCTTTGGAGCAGATTTCCGCTTTTCCTTAAGCTCCTGCATCTCATCACTGGTAAGCACTCTCGTTTCCCCAAGAGCTTCCTCGTCAGCGGCAGCATTCATAAAGGAGCCTTCCGGATCCTTCAGTGCCATGCGGAGATCCGCCCCCAGATCACTGATGTGCTGATACCGGAGAGAGGATTTTTTCTGCATGCATTTATAGACCGCCATATCCAGTGCGGGATATACATCAGGTACCAGATCATGCACCCGCGGAATTTTATTCTTGAGATGCGCAAAAACAACGGCAACGGAGGTATCTCCGTCATAAGGCACTTTACCGGTAAGCATTTCATACATCGTACAGCCAAAGGAGTAGATGTCCGAACGTTCATCCGACACACCGGAGCGTGCCTGTTCCGGTGAAATATAATGTACAGAGCCCATGACAGTTGCATTCACTGTCTGCTGCGTTGCAGCTCTCGCAATACCAAAATCGGCAACCTTAACAACACCGTCTTCTCCCACAATCATATTCTGCGGCTTGATATCCCGG
>DJXY01000023.1 GCA_002449915.1 Oribacterium sp. UBA6992 | reverse complement strand
TGCGTCTACGGATGGTGCACAGGAGGTGATTCTCAAGTGGCAGAAGCGGTACCCGGATATCATCAAGCCGATCCTCCGTACGGAAAATCAGTATTCGAGAGGCATCACCAATATCACCGGCGCCTTTAACATCCCTCGTGCAGTAGGGAAATATGTAGCAGTGATGGATGGGGATGATTACTGGTGTGATGATCATAAGCTTGAGAAACAGGTGCGGTATATGGAGCAGCATCCTGAATGTGTATTCACCTTTCATGCTGCAAAAGTAGAGGCGGAGCATGGTGCACTGGTTAATGCATCGCTTATGCGACCTTACATCGGATCCCGCGTGGTGACTCCGCAGGAGCTTGTGGATAAAGCCGTAGGGACACCATTCGCAAGCTTTATGCTCCGCAGGGACATCCTGATGCCGCTTCCGGAGTATTATTTTGACTGCCCGGTGGGAGATCGTCCATTGGAGCTTATTGCAGCAGCACATGGAGATGCGTACTACTTTGATGAGCCTATGAGCGTTTACCGCTTCGGGATCGGCGGCTCCTGGACGGAGTCCCAGATGACCGGGGACTACCGACGTAAGCAGGAGCTTTACGCGGAACGGATGCGTAAAACCTATGAAGCCTTTGACGTAAGCACCAATGGCAGATTTCATGTGGAAGCGGTACGTGCAGCCGACCGGGTTAAGTTTCTGACAGAGGTAAATACGCGGAACTTTACGGAAATCTATAAGGACAAAAACAAAGCCTTCCGTGCGGAATTATCTTTACATGACCGGTTTTTTATTGGTATGGAATACCGGATGCCGTGGCTTTACCATATGCTTCGAAGCATAAGAAACGGTGGGAGGTAAGGCGGATGGAAAACAACAGCTTAAAATCCAAGGTCTTAAACGGTATGTTCTGGAAGCTTTTGGAACAGACAGGATATCAGGGCATCCAGTTTGTGGTTGCACTGGTACTTGCCCGGCTTATGACACCGCGAGAGTATGGAACCATCAGTCTGATTACCATTTTTATTACAATTGCCAACACATTTGTACAGTCCGGATTTGCTACGGCACTGATCCAGAAGGATGAGATCCATGAGGAGGACTATTCCTCGGTTTTCTGGCTCAGCATGCTGCTGGCACTGCTATGCTATATCGTACTTCTCGTGGCTGCACCGTGGATTGCCATCTATTATCACACACCTGTGCTTACCGAGCTGATCCGGGTGATGGGACTTGTACTGTTTCCGGGAGCCGTGATCTCGATCCAGACAGCCCGGATCTCAAGGAAGCTGCAGTTTCGCAAGCTGTTTCAGGCGACTATGATTGCTGTACTCCTGTCCGGTGTCATTTCCATCATGCTTGCGTTCCGGGGTTTTGGAGTCTGGGCGATGGCTGCGCAGCAGATGATCTACTATTTTGCCCTGATGGCGAGCCTTTTTTTATTTACACGATGGTTTCCAAAACTGCTGCTTGAGATGGGACGGATCCGTGTGCTGTTTTCCTTTGGGTGGAAAATCCTGGTTTCAGGTCTGATTGATACGATCTGGCAGAATATCTACGGACTTGTGATCGGTAAAAAATACAGCAGTGCGGAGCTTGGAGTTTATAACCGGGGAGAGCAGTTTCCTAAAATTCTTACCGGAAGCCTTACAGCTGCGGTGCAGTCGGTCATGCTTCCGGCGTATGCAAGGAAGCAGAAGGAACCGGAAACGCTCCGCAGGATGTGCCGGCGTTCCATACAGTTCTCGGCCTTTATCGTTTTTCCGATGATGGCGGGGCTGATCGCCGTTGCAAGACCGCTTGTGCTCCTGCTGCTCACGGAAAAATGGATAGACGCAGCACCATATCTTGCACTGCTTTGTCTCGGATATGCCTTGCTTCCGATGGACTCGATCAATCTGCAGCTCATGAACGCGATGGGGAGGTCGGACCTTTTTCTCCGACTTGAGATCATAAAAAAAGCACTGGGGATTCTGGTCCTCGTGCTTAGTCTGCCCTTTGGCATCATGCCCATGCTGATTATGAAGATCGTGGATGAATATCTCTGCCTCATCATCAATGCATTGCCCAACGGAAAACTCATAGGCTATGGTCCCGCAGCGCAGCTCCGGGATCTTCTGCCCGCTGCGGTATGTGCGGCACTGATGGGAGCCGGAGCCTGGGCTGTGCAGTTGCTTAAATGGAGCCCTTTATGGACGTTGATGCTGCAGATCCCTGTCGGCGTTGTACTCTATCTTTTCTTTTCTTTTTTATTTAACCGTGCTTCCTTTGACTATACTTACGGATTAATTTTGAAATATATTCAAAGGTAGCCGTAATAAGGCGCATTTCTATGAGGAGGTAACGCATTGGCGGGACCTCCTCTAATTTTGCTCTCCTTAGATCAGGCAGGCGTCTGAGTCCCTCCCAAAGCCCCAGAAGATAGTCTCTGCCGTAGCCAAGCCTTGTAAAATACAGTTGCTTAATCAGGATCCCTGAGATCAGAGGAAATGAATTTAATATCATAAGGAAAACCGGCAGGTTTTTGTAAATCAGCCAGATACTGTTTCTGGCAGAGAGCTTCACTTTGAAGTGATTATATTTACTGCCGGAGGTACCGGAGCCTACATGTTCACAAACTGCTTCAGGACAATACCAGATTTCGTAGCCATAGAGGTTTGCACGAAATGAAATATCAATATCCTCAAGATATGCAAAGTGGTTTTCATCAAACAGTCCGACAGTTTTAAATGCCTCCGTCCGGTACATTGCCGCGCCGGCACAGGCGGAGAATACCCGGGCAGGCTTCTGCCATGCGGAGACCGGCTCATCCAGTCCCCGCTGAAACTGCCAGCCAAGGAGATTGTACTGGTCTCCGGCATCATCTATGATGGTGTTATCATGCATTTTGATCATCTGAGAGGAGAGGGCAAAAATACGGTGCTCCGGGTCCTGGTCCATCCGTTTCTCGAGCGCCTGTATAAACTCCGGACGAGCCTTGGTGTCGTTATTTAAAAGCAGCACAAACGGAATCGAATGCTGTTCTGCCCAATGAATCCCCTGATTTACAGCACCGTCAAAGCCGAGATTTGCTTCATTAAAAATGACATGCCGCATTTGAGGATCCTTTAGAGACCAGCTTTTTAGCCATTCCACGCTGCCGTCAGTAGATCCGTTTTCAATTACAAGGATGTGAAAGGCGCTGACGGTCTGTCGGTCCAGTGCAGTCATACAGTCCGGCAGGAAGCGGAGTCCGTTGAAATTGGGGATTACTACAACGGTTCTTGGGGAAGTGAGCTTCTCTGCTCCGCGATGTGATTCTGCTATGGACGGTTGATCTTCAGTATGCATATAAAATTCCGACTCCTTTTTAGAAATGAAAGAAATGGTAGACAAACAAACAGACCGCCGCATCTGCGGCGGCCTGTTGTCTAAGCTGGCTTCATGTAATTATCTACAGTATATAAGCTTTATTTGATTTTTTAAAGGCTCAGCCTTCATTTGGCTCGATATTTCCCTCAGCCTCATCTACCGCAGCCTGGCTCTGTGCCTGTGCGACAGCCTGCTTATCTGCATCGGACTGGGCATTGCCAACGACCGGATCCGTCGGATCATAATCCTGACTTCTCGGGATTGCCTGCTCAATAGCACCCTTCTCTACAGGCCCCTTATCCCAAGGATCGCTGAAGATCGTCACAGTAGTACCCTTGCCGCAGTTGTTGTATACCCAGGCAGCATCACAAGCTCTCAGACGGATGCATCCGCCGGAAATTGCCTGATCAATGAAGTTATAGTTGATCGCATCAAAGGTATGCGGATTGGCTTCTGTATACAGCAGAGAATGAATGATAAAGCCGTTATAGAACCGGTTCAGGAACTGGCAGTAGCAATCCTCATGCATGTATTTCCATCTGTATTTCTCGTAAATATGGAAGGAACCGATCGGCGTGTCGGTACCAACCGAGCACATAAAGGTCTTGAACGGGATCGTATAGTTGCCGCTGGAGTCCTTTGCCAGAACATATACAGTACGGGTAGCCTTATTGATCCGGATCGCATAGGAGCTCTGCGCACCCATGATCGGCTCCAGATCCTTCACCGCATGACCGTTCTGATCAAAGTATACATTGTATCCGTTGACATTCTGCCAGCCGGTGACTGCGGTTCCGTCCACAAAATAGTACTGATTGGAATCCTTGTCAAAACCGGTACCAGTGTAAGCGCTGCCATCGGCCTTGGAGTATTTAACGACGCCGGACGCATCCGTATAGACTCCCTCAGTGTAGGTATTGTCCAGCGGCTTATCGGTAGGATATGGGAAGGCTACGCCGTTTTTCCAGAGTGCAAGCTTCAGTGCTACAATGTATTTATCTGTGCCGATTGCTCCGCAGGCCTGTCCGGCTACTGCCCAGTCCGTTTCCGTGCCATCATTTAAGACAGCTCTATAGTAGAGCTCTCCGAGATGATGGGTATATCCCTTGACACGGAACATTACAGCCTGAACCGTACCCTGGTCCGGTGTGGTTTCTCCGGAAACCGCCCATGGTCCCCAGCCGCTTGCCTTGGAGTAGGTCCTGTAATACCATCTGCCGACATTCTGATGCTCCAGCATCATACGGTTAAATCCGTTTTCTGCAAAAACAAACGAGTCGTTCTGCTGCGAATATCCATAATCGATACGATTTCCCGCGGAATCATAGATATAATAGGTCGCGAGAGGAACAAGATTCAGGACGGGATCCGGGGACAGATCACCATCATGACCAGTGGTCAGAGTCGGGCGGATTGCATCGACACTGACAGTTACCTTGCCAAGGGTTTTACCTGAGGAAATCTGCTGTGTAGCAGAGCCCTGGGAAGCAACGCTTGTGGAACCGGAAGTTCCGGAACTGCTCTGGCTGTTGGAAGCGTCACTGACAGGAGTGTCAGCTGTCTGTACATTGCCATTTCCCGTATTGGCGGAATAAATGGCGGAACTGTTATTTGCAATGTTATCGCCAGGACCGGCAGCAAAGCTTGTTACGGACTCTGCCAGGAGCATGGCGGCAACGGTTAAAAATGTTGCTGCTTTTTTGATACTATACATAAAATCTCCTGATTGTATTATTTTTACCTTACTACATAAATTAACATGTAAACCATATCACAACTCTCTTAAAGATGCCATACAGGATTTACTTTTGAAAGCAATTAATATAGAATTGTAAAGAACTTGACAGAAGTGAAAATAAAACAATGAAGGTGAATTTATGGATCATAAAACCATTAATGTAACCCGTGCAAGTCTTCCACCGCTTGAGGAATATGAAGCAATGCTCCAGGATATCTGGGACTCTGCATGGCTTACGAATATGGGTAAGTACCATGAGGAATTAAAAAAGCAGCTTCTTACTTATCTTGGAGTCGGATCAATTGAGCTTTTTGTAAATGGACACAGTGCGCTGGAGCTCCTGCTTCAGGCAATGGATCTTAAGGGCGAGGTGATTACGACGCCATTTTCATTTGCGTCTACTACCCATGCCATCGTACGGAACGGGCTGAAGCCGGTCTTCTGTGATATTAATGACCGGGATTATACAATTGATATAGATAAGCTGGAAGCGTTGATCACACCGGAAACGAGCGCTATTGTGCCGGTGCATGTATACGGCAATGTCTGTGCAGTGCATGATATACAGGAGATTGCGGACAAGCATCATCTCAAGGTGATTTATGATGCCGCGCATACCTTTGGGGAGAGTTATGATGGCAAGGGGATCGGCACCTATGGAGACGCTTCGATGTTTTCCTTCCATGCAACCAAG
>DJXY01000135.1 GCA_002449915.1 Oribacterium sp. UBA6992 | reverse complement strand
TTTCTGTTTTCTTTTTTATTTTTTGTATCACATAGTTACTTATAATATGTGTACTGCATTGAGAGCATTGTTTTAAACCGATTCCATGAAAAATGGGCATAAGCATCAGCTCTGTGTCTCATAGTAAAGATCTATCAGCTTCTGATTAAATTCATCGCTTGCGCGGATGTCGATCTCATCCTCATGACTCGTATCGATCCCTTTAAACGGCGGTTCCCCGCATACATCCATACCGATGATCCTAAGCTCCGGAGCGTTTACCAGATGCTGTATTTCCTTAAAAAACTCTGCCTCCGACATCGTGCCCTGATCCCAGTTGGTATTAAGCTCCTTCTGGTTCAGCACATCCTTATCTACGGAAATGTAAATCGGCAGGTGCATCATCCTTAAGATCGAGGAGATATGACTCCTCGCTCTGCCGGACTGCACATCCTCGTCAGTGAAGCAGTACAGACCTACCTTCATGAGTGGATCCTGCGGGATGCCGTTTTTAAGCGCAGCTGCCTTTCTGTCACTGATATTCTGTCGCATCTCCTTAGGGAGATACTCCTCTCCGAGACTCATAAGCTCCGGGTTGATGCCTGCCTTCTGCTCCTCCGAAGGTCCGATCACAATAATCCCCCGGACATGCGGATTAAAGACCATTTCCTTGCGGATCCAGGAGCCGCAGCTAAGCATCCGGTCAAACTGCGGTCGTCTCAGATCCATGTGATGGTCATAGATAATGAGATTAAAGTCCTCCTCTATTTTTTCTGTCCATAGTGTCGTAAGATAATGGTAGTTGCCGTTATCAATAAAATGCACTCCAGTCGCATCATATGCTTTCAGCAGCGTCCGGAGCTTCTCCTCGGCCTCCTCATCACAGAAGCCATCCGTACCCTTAATGTCGGAACAGTCCAGTACCTCGACGGTCTGCTCTGCCACATCAAAGCTCTCCTCTTTATAAATGCCGGAAAAGTCCATGACAATGACTTTCCGCTTGTTGTGAGTTTTTTCTGTCATGTTTTCCGCCCATCTCCTCTCCATAATTCACTTTTTTATTTTAACCGTAGTACACCCATTACGCAAGAAGACGATCTATCTCGAGTGAATGTTCTCCTGCAGTAGATACTGTTCACCGGCTCCAGCCTCTTCTATGTCATTTGCCTGATCATCTGTAGAATAACTGGCATTGATATTTTTTACATTCACATACATTCGCCTTCTAAGTCAAATCCAAGGTAAATGGAAGTTAACTTAGTGCTTTGGAGTGCTTTGGCAAAATATGCGGACTGAGACATTCGACCTATAGGACCTTTGATGCAAATTCATACCCGAATCTTCTACCAAAACTGTACTGCAGGAAGCTGTTCTGCCTGTCCTTTCGATCTATATCAAAATTTTATTTCAATCGTACCCGAATGACCACTTCATTTTCGGGTACGTTTGAAAATTTTTTCATTATATGCCGAAACGCTCCTTATCACCATCCGTAATAGGGACAATTTGCCAAGCGAATCCACAAAAATTCGGGTACGTTTTACGCTTATTTTTCTATAGGCCGAAAACTGCCCAATTATGGAAAATACCATCATTGTTGCACGCCAATCCGTCCCCTCACCGACTTAGTACGCGTCCGTTCCGCGCATGCAATAAAAAATCTACCAAGTCTCTGGCATAATAAAGGCTTTATCCGTAACTGCTCTGCGCATGAAGCGAAAAAGCGACCAAGTCTCCCAGCATGACAAAGACCATCTCCCCATCTGCTCAGCGCATAAAACGAAAATTCCACCAGCAATTGGCGCTCCTTGGATTTGATGATACAATACATGCATACATATGGTTTCCGGAAATGCGCACAGCGTTAGTACCGGGAGACCACATCAACGAAAAAGTTTGCAGGAAAGAGGTAGATCTATGCCACAGCTTGGCCCTTATACAATTAAAGACAATCAGGCGCGGAAGGACCGCACCGAGCTCATTGACGGAAACATTTATCCGATGAAGCTCTATTTCCCGCTCTATGCCACCTGGCTCCGGGAGTTTTATTTCTGCATCCGCAATTATCTTAAAGAACATCAGCCGGAAATCCGCGCCTTTGAATTTGTCGGCGTCCAGCTGGATCGGGACGAGGCGACACTGATCGTGCCGGACATCGCAATCGTCAAGGATCCTGAGAAGCTTGCGAATGGAACATTCGTCTACGGTGCCCCGGAGATGGTGGTGGAAATGCTCGCCAATGATCCTGCGGACCGGGAGCGGGACCTGTATCTTAAGCTGCCGAAATACGCCTCCTCCGGGGTTCAGCAGTACTGGATCCTGGACCCGGAGCATAAACAGCTTGCGGTGTATGATTTCTCCAAGGCGCAGCTTCCCCGGATCCATAGCTTTGACGAAACGGTCGCTGTCCCGGTCATTGCCCCGGAGTTTGCGATTGATTTCCAGGCCATGAGTCAGAAGGTCGATAAATTTTTTGAAGTGCAGAAGCTTACGCGCAGGTTGATGGAGCAGAAAGGTCGATCTCTTCCCCCGCAGCAATGATGAGCTGCCCCGGAACCTTGAGCTTCTCCGCGATCTTCCGGTCAAAAATTCCATCAAATGTCATATGCATGGGGACGGTATGCCGCGCCTTAATGAGCTTAGCACACGCGATGGCTTCATTCACATCCATGTTATACTGACCGTCAATCGGCAGAAACGCGTAGTCAATGTGTCTTGCCGCGAGATCTCCCGAACGCATCTGGTCGGTCATGCTGGTATCGCCTGCGAGATACAGAAGTACACCATCCACCCGGAGCAGATATCCGACACAGCTCTCCCGTGGGTGGTTTTTATTGTATGCCTCGGTCGCCTCAATTTTGACACCGTGAATTGTGGTTTTCTGATAAATCCCGTTCTTCAGCGCGTCTGTGTTCTGATAAACAACGCAGTCCGCTGCCCTCGCCGGAAGCTCAATCTTGTTATGGTCTTGGTGCTGGTGCGTTACGAGGATAAGATCCGCCGGAAGCTCATATCCGTCACCTGCATACGGGTCATAGTAAATTACTACGCCGCTGCTGGTTGTGATGCGAATGCTGGCGTGTCCCTGATAATACAATTTTGCCATGGTGTTTCCTCCTTCTTCATCATCTGTGTCTTATGAACTAAAAGCATTCATATGATATGTTACTTCTGCTGTTACCTTACCCGAATGGATTTCATCTCGCAGGCTACGGCTGTCTCTAAGCGAAATAATCTGTACCGACCTTAATCGCGAGTAAAACCAATACAATTATAATACTTGGGCGCACAATTTTGGCACCATTTTTCATTACAAGTCCTGCGCCGATATAATTTCCCAGCATATTGCAAAGTGCCGCCGGGATGCCGAGCTGAAAGAGGGTCTGCCCGTTAAGGATAAAGATGGTAAGCGAAGTAATGTTGGTGGTGAGGTTGATGACC
>DJXY01000024.1:271-25723 GCA_002449915.1 Oribacterium sp. UBA6992 | reverse complement strand
ACCGTAGACAGGCGATGCGCAATAACAAATACCGTACGACCCGCCATCAACGCATCCATACCCTTCTGGACAATTGCTTCCGTACGGGTATCAATGGAAGAGGTTGCCTCATCCATGATCATAACCGGCGGGTCCGCAACTGCTGCTCTCGCAATGGCAAGCAGCTGTCTCTGTCCCTGCGAGAGGTTTGCGCCGTTGGCAAGCAGCTCCGTATTGTAGCCCTCCGGCAGTCTCCTTACAAAATCATCCGCACCGGCAAGTCTCGCTGCCGCAATGCACTCCTCATCTGTTGCATCCAGCTTTCCGTAACGGATGTTCTCCATAACCGTTCCGGTAAAGAGCACCGTATCCTGCAGAATAATGCCCAGTGACTTACGAAGGTCATTTTTCCGGATATGACTGATGTCAATACCATCATAGGTGATCGAACCCTTCTGGATATCATAGAAGCGGTTGATCAGATTGGTGATCGTGGTTTTACCGGCTCCGGTGGCGCCAACAAAGGCGACCTTCTGACCAGGTCTTGCAAAAACATTCACATCGTGAAGCACAACCTTCCTGCCGTCATAGGAGAAATCCACATCCTTGAGCTCGACATCTCCCTGCAGTCTCCGGTATTCCACGGTTCCGTCATGCAATACATTTTTCCATGCCCACTGCTCGGTACGCTCATCGGTCTCGACAATCTTACCGTCCTGCTCCTTGCATTGTACCAGTGTGACAAAGCCATAATCCTCCTCCGGCTTTTCATCCAGAAGCGCAAAAATCCGCCGTGCACCGGCAAGTCCCATGACAATCGCATTGATCTGGTTGGAAATTGCACCAATCTGACCTGCAAACTGCTTCTCCATGTTAAGGAAGGGGACAAAAACCGAGATGGAAAACGCAAGCCCGGAAAGGCTTACATTTGGAACATGCAATGCAAGCAGTAACCCTCCGACAATGGCAAGCACCACATACAGGATATTTCCGATATTTCCAAGGATCGGCATAAGGGTATTGGCATAGCGGTTGGCGCGCTCCGAAACCCGGAACAGCTCATCATTGATGGCATCAAAATCGGTCTCCGCTGCCTTTTCATGGTTAAAGACCTTGATGACCTTCTCGCCGTTCATCATCTCCTCGATAAAGCCCTCGGTCTTAGCTACCTGTGCCTGCTGCTTGATGAAATAGCGGGAAGAACCGCCGCCGACCTTCATAATCACCCTGCGCATGATCATCACACCGCCGACCACTACGAGTGTCATCCAGAAACTATAGTACAGCATCAGAATAAACACCGTAAGCAGGGAAACCGCAGACAGCAGGAGCTGTGGTACCGACACGGAAATCATCTGGCGCAGCGTATCCACATCATTGGTATAGTAGCTCATGATATCGCCATGGTTATGGGTATCAAAGTACTTGATCGGCAGATCCTGCATCCCGTCAAACATCTTGATACGGAATTTGGCAAGCGAGCCCTGCGTAATCACCGCCATGCACTGATTATAAATGACACCTGCCAAAAGCGAGATCACATAAAGTCCTGCCAGCAGAAGTACAAGGGGAATGATTTTGCCCTCTGCTGCTTTCCAGTTGCCGGTTTTCCAGTTCTGCTCGATCACAGCAATCACCTGCTGCTGGAACAATGCCGGAATCGCACTGACGACTGCATTGATCAGAATGCAGATCAAGGTAAACGGCAGGAGCTTTGGATAAAAGGAAAAAAGTGTACGGATGAGTCTTGTGAGAGTGCCATCCTTTATTCCACTCAGACGATCTGTCTTCTGCTGCCCCTTCGGGTTTGCCTTATCTGCTGAAATCTGCTGCTCACGCATGATCTTCACCTCCCTTGTTCTGGGAAGTATACACTTCCTTATAAATACGGCTGCGGCTGAGAAGCTCCTCATGGGTACCAATATCGGAGATCCGTCCGCCATCCATGATAATGATACGATCTGCATCCTGCACGGAGGATACTCGCTGAGCAATGATGATCTTAGTGGTCTCCGGAATATACTCCTTTAAGCCCTTACGGATCAGCGCATCCGTCCTGGTATCGACAGCGGATGTCGAATCATCCAGGATCAATACCTTAGGATGCTTCAGTAACGCCCGCGCAATGCAGAGTCTCTGCTTCTGACCACCGGAAACATTGGTGCCGCCCTGCTCAATATAGGTATCATACTTATCCGGGAACTGCTGGATAAATTCATCCGCCTGTGCAAGCTCGCACGCATGCTTCATTTCCTCATCAGTTGCGTTTGGATCCCCTCAGCGAAGGTTCTCCTTGATGCTTCCGGAAAACAGCACATTTTTCTGGAGAACGACTGCCACCTGATCGCGCAGCGTGACAAGATCATAGTCTTTTACATTCACATGACCTACAAGAACCTCGCCTTCTGTCGCGTCATAGAGACGGGAAATCAGCTGGATCAAGGAAGACTTGGAGGTACCGGTGCCGCCCATGATACCGATCGTTTCACCGGAACGGATATGCAAATCGATGTCGGAAAGCACATTTCTCTCCGCGTTTTTAGAGTACTTGAAGTTTACATGGTTAAAATCAATGGAGCCATCCGCAACATCCATCACAGGCTCCGCCGGATTTTTGAGGGTACTCTCCTCCTTCAATACTTCGCCGATACGCTCTGCAGACTCTGCCGACATGGTCACCATAACAAAAATCATGGACAGCATCATAAGACTCATAAGGATCTGGAAGCTATAGGTGAGCAGTGCGGAAAACTGTCCGACATCCAGTGCAAGTCCGCGCGTAGTAATGATGGTATAGGATCCGTAGGAAAGTACAAAAAGCATGACCGCATAGAGACAAAGCTGCATCAGCGGATTGTTAAACGCAAGAATCCGCTCTGCCTTGGTAAAATCATGCTGCAGCTCTCCTGCTGCTGCGTTGAATTTTTCTTTTTCAAAATCCTCGCGCACATAGGACTTTACCACCCGCATGCCGGTGATGTTTTCCTGCACAGAGTCATTTAAACGATCATATTTCTTAAACACTGCACGGAACAGCGGCATAACTGCACGCATAACCAGGCCGAGCCCTATGCCCAGGATGGGGATAACGATGACAAAAATAATCGCCATTCTGCCGCCCATGATAAATGCCGTAACAAAAGAAAAAATCAGCATCAGCGGACTGCGCGCGCCGAGACGGATGAGCATCATAAATGCAAACTGCACATTTTGAATGTCTGTCGTCATACGTGTCACAAGAGATGCGGTCTGGAAACGGTCAATGTTCTCAAAGGAAAAGTCCTGAACCTTATAAAACATATCTTTCCGGAGGTTTCTGGCAAAGCCGCTGGAAGCAGTCGCGCTGGCATACCCGGCTGTAATACCAAAGTACAGCGAGAGCATAGCCATGATTACAAGGACGGCACCATAGCGCAGAATCACATCCATGCCGCAGCCTGCCTTGATTTTATTGATCAGAGATGCTGTAACAAATGGGATGATGGTCTCCATCAGGGATTCCAGTAATACAAAAAACGGTGCCCGCATGGCAGCCGTTTTATATTCCCTGAGAGACTTCATAAGCGTTTTAATAACGTTCATCCAATCTCCTTTCTGTAAAAAATATACCATATATAGTGTGTCATTTGGGTAACTTAGCTATTCTAATGAGTTTTTTTTAAATAGTCAATGAAGAAGATGAAAAAATCCGGATATGAAAAGAACCGCAGTATTTTTACTGCAGTTCTTTTCTGTGATTTACTCTAAAGGGAATCCAGCCCCTTTTCTGCCATAGGTTTTATTTATCCAAATCCTTTTTAGCAACCTCCGCAATGATGTCCACGCACTGGTCGATACCCAGCGTACCCGCATCCAGCGTGATGTCATAGTTCTGGGACTTGCCCCAGGTCTGCTCTGTATAATACTTATAATTAAAGGATCTCTTTTTATCGATATCCTTTAGCATCTTTTCCGTATGCTCCGGCTCCTTGTAGACCTCGCAGATCCGCTTGATCCGCTTGTCATAATCCGCATGGATAAAGACATTAAGCACATCATTACGATCCCTCAGAATATAGTCCGCGCAGCGTCCGACGATGACACACGGTCCCTTCTTGACCAGGTCCAGGATCACCTCTCTCTGCTTGGACCAAAGATAATCCTCCGGACTCATGCCATAGCTGTTGTTTCTTGCAGAGAAGGAATACTCAAACCAGTTTCTCGCAGATGCATACTCGCCCTGTTTCTTGACATACTCCTCAGCAAATCCGGTCTTGTATGCGGTTTCCGCAATAATCTCTTTATCATAGAACGGAATACCAAGCTTTGCTGCAAGCTTCTGACCGATCTCACGACCGCCGGAACCAAACTCTCTTGAAATTGTAATAATGTTTGCCTTCATAATGTTCACCTTCCCGTTCTTAAATTATCCGCTCGGAGAAAGAGCTTCCTTATGTATTTATTTTAACATCACAAAGACCCGGATTCAACAATTTCCGGAAAATAAATTTACCGTATTTCAGTTATAGGAAATAAATATTCATATCAATTATAAGCACCTTGTTCTGCCGCTCTACCGCTCTTGACGTCTTTTTACTGCCCTGACATTGATATGTTTCTATCCTATTTCCAGTTATTGTTCTAGCTCTCTCCCGGAGACATTTTTCTGCCAATCTCACCTGAGAGTTGGAAGCCCTTTTTGGCAGCAACCACGGCTATGATTTCATTGATCACCGCCGCTGCTGCGATCGTGCCCTTAACCACTGCTGCCAGCTCCGGTCTTGACGCAGCAAGGACAGCACAGAGGATCCCGGTAAATACAAGCGATACGCCAGAGTGTGGCAACAGGGTAAGCCCCAGATATTTCTGCACGGTTAGCGGCATATGCGTGGCCTTTGCACCAAATCGTGCGCCGAAATATTTACCGCATGCTCGCGATACGATGTAAATAAACGTATAGAGTCCGGCGCCGATCATCAGGTGATAGTCAAGCGGCGCACCGAGATCCACGATGGATATCAGCAGGCTCACATTCAAAACAGGATTAAACCAGTAGGTGGTGTAATCGAGCTGTCTCGGCGGAATCATATTGGAAAATACTGCGGAGAAGGATACTCCCATCAGCATGTAATTAAGTGTAATTCCCTTTACAACAAAGCTATTAAAAAACAGTCCAATGACTGCGGTAGCCGTAATGCCGCTCAGCAGCACCGCGATGGTTTTGCCTTTGCCCGGTTTCTTTTTAAGGACATATCCTGCCGGGAGCCCTGTGAGAACACCGATGGCAATCGGCAAAAAAATCATGACTGGAATCATATACAGCGGAACAGCGCCGCCGGAAACCTTGCTTGCGATAAAGGAATCAACGCTGAAAAACACGACAATGCCTACAACATCATCCAGTACCGCCATCGGCAGCAAGGTTTCTGTTACCGGACCATCCGTATGAAACTCGCGTACAATCGAGAGCGCCGGGGCCGGAGCTGTTGCAAGTGCGATACTGCCAAAGGCAAGCGCCAGCCATATAGGGTAGCCAGCCATCATCATGGGGATGGCAAAGGCACAGGATACAATTAGAAATGTACCAAGCGACTGTGTTAACGTGGTGATGATAAGAGCCCACCCGTATTGATGAATTCTCGACCAGACAAGCTCTGTCCCCAGCATCAAGCCAAATGCGCACTGCATCCAGGTAATGATGATTTTATAGACCGGGTTATCCAGTACATTCTGCGGCAGTATTCCAAATCCAAAGGGTCCAAAAAGCATCCCTGCAATCAGCCAGCCGAGGATCGCAGGCATCTTGATTCTGGACATTAGTTTTCCGGAGTAAAACGCAGCCACAAGCACCGCGCACCATCTCAGGCTTAAAAGACATATTTCCATGGCTCTCATCTCCTTGCAATAATTCCATACATAAATATATTGATTACATTTCGGACATCCTGCTCATGCCGCTCAACATCTGCGAATGTATTTGCTCCGAAATGTTCGCCTGCATTAAGGTAATCCTGCATTCTCCTGAAAGCCTGCAGGATATCCTCGATGGACAAATCCTGCCTGAGATCGCTCAGCTTCAGGAATTGGAGGATATATGCGTCATTGGTCTCGTCGAAATCTTTTCTCAGCATAAGTATTTTTTCTTTCAGATGCTCCGGTGGAAAAAAAGCCGCATTACAAAAAAGGCTTGCATCCGTTTCGTGCGCCCGGAAATATTTGAGCCTTAGATCAAAATAATAGTTAAGCATCTGATCGTGGGATACCTCCTGCGACAGTCCCTCCCGCATGTATGCATTAAGCTGCTGCAGGCAGTTTTCCAGGCATGCAAGATATAAATCATCCTTGGACTTAAAATAATGATAGATAATTCCCTTGGAAAGATTTCCGTTTTGGCAGACGGTATTTAGCGATGCAGCCTCATACCCATGTCCGGCAAACTCAATTTTTGCATGATCCAATATTTTAGACCGTGTCAGTTGATTTTTTTCTTCTCGTTTCATAATAGGCCTCGAAATAATTATTGACCAGATGGTCGAAATAAAAATATAGCACTTATAGACCATGTGGTCAATAAGTGCTATATTTTTTATTTAACTTTTTTATTGTTTCAGCTTCTTTTCAGGATTCTATGCTAGAACATAACTCGTGATTCAATAATTCATACTTCATCGTGCAGCCGTAAGGCATAAGTCCGGATGAGAAAGGTAAACAAGATGAAAAACAACGTATTTGCAGCATTACTTACCTTGGGTGTCCTTGCATCAGCAACTGCCTGCGGAGCATCTAAGACGACAACAAGCACTTTAGAAGCTTCAGAAGCTTCCGTTTCTCAAGCTTCAGAAGCAGAAAGCACGACCGGATCAGACAGTGAAAGCAGCTTAGCCGCGGAAGAAACTTCCTCAACAGCAGGTGATTCTGCTTCCAAGGATGATCATCCAGCAGGCGGCGGAAACGGTGTTGTTGCCGGTCAGGTTGGCGGAGGTTATGGCGGACTTGACAAGTCCTCGGATACAGAGCTGCAGAGCATGATCTCCGAGCTCACAGATAAATTTACTGTAGAAACCTACACTGATGAAGCCAGCGGTCTGAGCGTGGACTATAACATTTTCCTGCCGGCAGACTATGATGCATCAAAATCCTATCCAATGGTTGTGTTTATCGGTGACTCCTCCACAACCGGTGATGATCCTTCTGTTTCCCTCACACAAGGCTGGGGCGGTCTGATTTGGGCATCCGATGAGGAACAGGCAAAGCACGAGTGCATTGTGCTGGTTCCGTCCTTCCCGGTAACCATCCTTGACGATAATAATGGCGGATTTACCACAACGAAATATGTAGATATCGTGCCGGATATCATAGCTTCCGTAGAAGAAAAGTATTCCGTAGATTCCAACCGCATTTATGCCACCGGACAGTCCATGGGCTGCATGACAATGCTGATCACCGCTTCGGCCAATCCGGATCTGTTTGCGGCAGAGCTTTTTGTGGATGGACAGTGGGATATCACCAAGCTTTCCGGTCTTGAGTCTCAGAAATTTTTCTATGTTGTTGCCGAGGGTGATGATAAGGCCTATGAAGGGCAGACAGAGGTTAAGGACTTACTGACCACAGATGGTCTCAGCTATGCCGAGGCAACCGATGTCAATGCCAAGGGTACCGAGGATGAGGTCAATGCGACAATTGAAAAAGTCATCAGCCAGGGCTCCGATTATAACTTTGTCAGCTGGGCCAAAGGAACCGTCCTTCCGGAAAACTCAGATACCTCCGGAAAGGGCGCAAGCGAGCATATGGCAGCGTTCGATTATGCCTATAAGTTCAGTGCCATCCGTGACTGGCTGTTTGCCCAGAGCAAGGCTTGATGGATAGCAATATCCGATCCTGTTCGGTAAATGATATAACACACCGGGAATATTTGATCATCGTATCCTTCGATACAGATGCCCGGTTTCAATCGGGTGAAGCAGGAAATCTCTGCCCCACCCGAAACAGGCAGACATCTTGGGCTTACGCAGAAGGAATCTGGTATCCGGACGGGATTGTTGTCCTGGTCCTGATGCCAGACTTCAATCCTTCACTCTCGTCTCTAGGTAGCGTCTCCAGATAAAATCAAGCACAAGACTCAGGAGGATACCAAGAGCAACGTCCACAACGGAATGCTGCTTGATAAACACCGTCGCAAGGATAATCAATACTGCAACTATTCTCTCCCCGATTTTTACAGGGCGGCTCAGTTTCCGGCTGCCCTGCACCGTAATGTCGATTGCCACCGTGCTGGAAACATGCATGCTGGGGCAGACATTCTGCGGCGGATCAATCGAGCGCAGCAGACGGATGCACCAGCTGAAAAAATCATGTCCCGGAAGTGGCTGTCGGATTTCAATGCCATTTGGCCACACAGTATACACGATCAGGCACACCGTATAACCGCCAAACAAAATAAAGCAAAGCCGCAGAAACTCTTTCTTACTGCCGGAAAACAGAAAAAAGATAAGCGCGCCCGGAAACAGAATCCACCAGAGAGCATACGGCAGAAAAAACACAGGAATGGTCGGTATCAATGCATCGAGCGGACAATGGATGATATGATAATTCTCATGCGGAAACAGCTCAAGGATGCCAAAATACAATAAATAGCACGGAATATACAAAAGCACCATCGCGTACCGGTGGCTCTTAAAAAACTCCTTTATCCGTATTTTAATTTCAGAAAATTCTATTTTAGATAATTTTGATTCAGACGATTTCATTTCAGATAATTTCATCTCAGGCAGTTTCATTTAAAAGCTTTTGTCTTAAGGCTTTACCGTACCCATTCAAGCCCCATGACTCCAAAGTCCTGGAACTCATGTTCAGAAGCCCCAATCCCTATCAGGATCGTTCCGTGAGCCAGTAATCAAAGACCGCTCTTGCAATCGGTGCCGCAGTGCGTCCTCCGGTCTCTCCGTCCTCAACTACAACACAAACGGCGATTTCCGGATGATCATAGGGTGCAAAACCGGTGAACCACGCGTCGGTCTTGGTTTTTCCGCCCTCTGTATACTCCGCGGAACCCGTCTTGCCGGCAGCCGCATAGGCATCGGTCCGGAGCTTGGATGCGGTACCAACGGTGACAACCTTACGCATAAAGCCGCCAATCGTAGACGCCTCCTCCGCGCTCATCAGCTTCTGCTCCGCGCCATCGCCGAAAGTCTGAATTGTTTTTCCATCCACAGACTCCACACGGTCCAGCATCACCGGCTCCTTCAAAACACCGCCATTGGCAATCGCCGCGGTGATCAGCAGATTATGGAGCGGGCTCATCATCGTGGTTCCCTGTCCGATCGCCGACTGCATCATGGTCCAGGTGTCCGAGCTGCTGTCCACATTAAAGCGGCTTTTACTGCTGGAAATCGCAATCGGCAGGTCCTGATTAAACATCAGCGCCTCTGCCAGCTCGCGAAGCTTCGTTTTATTGATTTCCGTTCCGATTTTGGCAAAGGCAGAGTTACAGGAATTTGCGAATGCAGTCTCCAGCGTTTCTGTCCCGTGCACCTCACCATCAAAGCAGTGCACTACATATTTTTCATTCTCCGGATCCACATACTCACCATCGCAGTCAAACTGGAAATTCTGCCAGTCTCCCGGATGCTCCCGCATGTATTCGAGCGCCATGACAATCTTAAAGGTACTTCCGGGTGGATACAGACCCTGGGTTGCACGGTTCACAAGATTTCCTCCGGTATTGGATTCTGCAGTCAAAGCACTCCAGTCCTCTACCACCGTATTGGGATCATAGGTCGGATTGGAAACCATAGCGAGGATCCGTCCAGTCGAGGGCTCCATCGCGATTACTGCGCCATTTCTGTCCCCCAGCGCCTTGGCAGCCACCTGCTGCAGTCCCAGATTGAGCGTAGACACCACATTGTCACCCTGGCTTTTGGTTTCGGTCAGCTCATTATAGACCTGAAACAGCGGATTCTGGTTGGACTTCATAAGATAAAAGTTTGCCGCGGACTCAAGACCGGTCTTTCCCTTGGTGGAGTACCCGATGGCATGTGCAAACAGTGTGCCATACGGATAAACCCTGGTCTCCTTGCCGTCTGCATCAACATCAGTCCTTGCAAGAATCTGCCCATCCGCAGAGAGGATACTGCCACGGACATAGCGGTCATTAAACACATCCATACGCGCATTATAAGGATTACCCATCAGTCCTTCCGCCTGAAAGCCGATAAAATAAACCATATATCCGATCATGCCAAAAAAGAGAAAGGCAAACACATAAATCATGCCAAGGATTCTGCGATTGGATTTCTTGTTACTTGATGCACTGGATTTTATGTTTCTGTCCGGCTGTTCGGATTGCTTATTTTTGCGTATTGCCATAGCTTCTGTTGTCCTCCGGCTCTTGTATCATCTGCGTCTTACACGGAAATATCTACAAAGCAATGTGTTTTACCAACACCACTCATATAAAGTCTTTATCGTCTGCGTCTCCTACGAGAGCCTCTTCCCTGGTCCGGTTCCGGATCCTCGTATTCCTCGGGTATATCATCAAAGACTGCATTCGCATCATAGTTCTCATCCAGATACTCCTCCGAGGGTTCGTCCGCTTCTCCGTAAAGCTCCCGCTCCGCTTCGTCCTCTGCCATCTCGTTGATCTCCGTCTCTGCCTCGTCCTCATTGCCCTGGATGATGTAGAGTGCCTGAATGATGGCAAACACGATGAAGCTCGAAACCAGCGAGGAGCCTCCATAGCTTACAAAGGGCAGAGTTACACCGGTAGATGGGATAAACTTCACGGCACCGCCGATGGTGAGGAATACCTGCACAATGTATTCGATCGCGAGCCCGACAGAGACATATTTGTAAAAGCCAGACTGCATATAGGTTGCGATAATCATCATCTGCATAAAGCAGCCGAGGCAGATCAAAGTAAGACAGATCGCGGTAAGTCCGCCCATCTCCTCGGAAATGGCACTTATGATAAAATCCTTCTCCACAATCGGGATCTTGTTGGGCATGCCCTGATACAATCCGAGTCCGGCAAAGCCTCCCGTACCGATCGCAAAAAGGGACTGGGTGATCTGATAGCCTTTATTGTCAATATCCGCCCAAGGGTCAAGCCATGCAAAGACACGGGTCCGGACGTGGCTGAACAGGAAGTAGCTTAGCACACCGGCTCCGCATGCTGCGACATTTCCAAAGAAAAGGTACAGCTTCTGTCCAGTGGCGACGTACAGCATGACAAGGTACGCAAGGAAAAAGATCAGCGCCGAACCGAGGTCCCTGCACATCACGAGGATCAGCATATGCGCCCCTGCGATGAGGGATGTTATGACGATATCCCGGAAGCTCTCCGCCTTACTCAGCATCCCGGCGGTGCATAGCACAAAGGTGATTTTGACAAGCTCCGATGCCTGGAAACTGAAGCCGCCGATGGAAATGCTCATCTTGGCGCCATAGCTGGTCGCGCCGATCACAAAGACCATGCCGAGCAGCGCAATGCCTATTGCGGCAAAGATATATCGCCAGCCAACCATGTCCCAGATCTTGTCGATCAGATACGGGATGACCATAGATACTGCCGCGGAAATCACAATAATCGCAAACTGTTTCTCCGCCTTATTGACGCTGAGACGTTCCAGCATGATAAGGCCATAGCAGATAAAAAGACAGGTATTGTTTAAAAGAAGCCTGTTAACGTTCCGGTAAACCGCCCGAGACAGAAAGACAAAAGCGATAAAAAAGGCAAGCTGCAACAGGTAAAACAGGACGGTAAGTGTTTCTCCGGTTTTAAGATACAGGATCACGTTGCAGAGGAAATGAATCAGAAGAATCATGCGGAACTGCCAGCCGCAGAGTGCATTGGCATCCTCCTGATCCGGAATGGAAAGATATCTGAAATTACAGTACGTATAAAGTACAATCAGCAGAAGGCAGATGTACTTACTTGCAGTCGTAAAGATCGTAATCACTTAATCTACCCCATGAGTAAAATGCGCGCGGGTAAGCTTTTCCGGCAGGTACCCTGCGAGGATCCGGTGTACCTCTGCGCTTCCCTCTACAGAAAAATCGGAACGGATACTGTCCTTTGGAAGGAGCGGGAGCCTGCTGCCAAGGTCGTACAGCACCATTGGTTCCGCATTGAAAATCTGATTATAGCAGTATTTACAGTAGCAGCGCACCGGCATATCCTTCTGCATCCGGTCCCGAAGCTTCAGGATCCGGTTGGCATGATCGCAACCGGCGCTTGTTTTGCGGATACAGTTGGCGCTCACCATCATCGGCAGGTGTCCGTATACCACGAGCTCATATGATGGTGCCTTGCCTGTACCCGGGACACGAAGCACCTCTCGGCTCCGGCGAAGTGCTCTCAGCTCATGGGCATTGAGCTCGATCGGAGCTGTCAAACGCTCTGCGCCAAGGTCCAAAAGCATCTTCACAGCTTCCAGGTTGTAGCCATAAACCGTATAGTCATATACTATTTCCGGCTTTGGCATCTCCCTTTGGCTTAGATTCTCTATAAACTCCCGGACAATCTCCACCTCATCCATCGAGCGGATCAGCAGCGTATCCGGACGGTAAGGTTCCGGCGCCTCCCAGATCTTCCGAAGCAGATCCCCCGAGCTTAGACCTCCATCGGTGCTTCTTTCAACTCTCCGAAGCCGAAGTCCTGCCTGTTTTCCTGCTGCATGGATCTTCCGGAACCCGTCCGCAAAGGCATCATCCGGGAAACATGCTTCGTCAAGATAGACGAGTGTCACTCTCGGCTCGGAAAGTACCGCGCGAAGCTGCTCTAAGGACTCCACAGCGGCGCGGACATCTGCAACAGACAGTGGCTCTGCCATTTTGATCTGCTTATTTTTACTCTGCTTTTGTCGGTTCCTGTTTCCGGCGTGTTGTTTCAAGCTTTGCCTCCGTATACTGTTCCAGCGCGACTCTCCGCAGCTGGTTGATTTTAGATAATGGGATAAACACCTCGCCGTTAAGCTCCACGCGGGTATCTTTGATTGTGAATGCGGTCCCGCCGGTTTTTCCGATCTGCGCTGCGAGCTCTCTCCCGCTCATCGGCCGGGAGCTTGCAGCCTCCACCGGTGCTTCCGTTTCGCATGTAACGGAAAGACCGTCCGCATCCTTCAGTACCAGCTTTGCAGGCAGCCCCGGTGTAAGAAACATCTCGGCATTCAGCGGAATCGTACGGTTCTGATCCAGATATTTCCTCCGGATCTCCCCGGTTACTGCTTCATTCACCGCACGGAACGGCTTCTCCTTCACCGCGATCATCCCGGCACCGTTATGCTGTTTTAAATACGAGGTTGTACCTCCCCGGTCATAGATTTCCCTGAGAACCGCAAGATCCGCCGGATCCACCTTATAATGCTCCGGATCCTTCATTGCAAGATCCAGGTACTTCCGGTATACCGATACCACACCTGCCGTATACAGCGGCGATTTCATCCGCCCCTCGATTTTCATAGAATATGCACCGGCAGCAATCAGCTCCGGCAGCATTTCGATCGTCTGCATGTCCTTCATGCTGAGATAGTAGCCCTTTTTACCTGCAGTCTCATAGCAGAGCCGGCAGGTACCGGCACATCTGCCCCGGTTTCCGGAGCGTCCGCCCAGGAGTGAGGACATAAAGCAGGCACCGGAGTAGCTGTAGCACATTGCGCCATGGATAAAGACCTCAAGCTCAATGCCTGCCTCGTCATGCACCTTTTTGATTTCCGCAAGGCTCAGCTCCCGGGATAAAACCGCGCGGCACATCCCCATGCTTTTGATCAGCTTTGCTCCCGGCACTCCTGTCAGTGTAAGCTGTGTGCTCCCATGAATTTCAAGATCGGGAAACCAGGCATGAAGCCGGCGCGCGGCTCCAAGATCCTGCACGATCAGACCATCAACCCCTGCCTTGTAATAAGGCTCCATATAGGCGCGAAGCTCCGGCAGCTCTGTATCCTTAAAGAGGATGTTGATCGTCATATAAAGGCGTACACCAAAAAGATGGCAGTACCGGATCGCCTCGAGCACCATGTCCTCATCCTCTGCCATCGCAGATTCCGCAAATGCCCTCGCACCGAATTTCCTTCCGCCCATGTAGATGGCATCCGCGCCTGCATTCACCGCAGCAATCACAGAGGCAAGGGATCCGGCAGGTGCCAGAAGCTCTGTCCGCTTATTTCTTACCGGCATGATCTTTGTTTCCTTCCGGAGTCTTGCTGCTTCCCGCATCCTCCTTAACCTCCAGCCGCGCCTCATGTAACGCCTGCTCCCGGGCTTCCTCAGCACGTTTCCCTGCCTCCAGCTCCGCAAGCTTTTTCTGCGTCTCCTCAAGCTGCTTCAGCGTTGCTTCCAGCTTCATCTGGACATTGATGAGGTCATGCTTTGCGGCATATGCCTCCCGCTCCTGCTCCTCCATCTCGCGCTGCGCCTTGCGGGTCTTTTCCTGCTGCAAAAACAGATCATCGCAGATATTGATCTGCATCAGAAGTCCCTTGATCTCGTCATCCATCTTGCTGTAATTCCGGAACTCCCTCTTAAACGCAACGATCTTGGCATTGAGATATCCCGCCACCTCATGGAGATAGCTCTCGGACTCTACCCCACTGAGCTCATAGATTTTGCCGTCAATCACGACTTCCACTGTATTTTTATTAGCCATATCGGTCTCCTGTATTTTCCCTACGTTTCCCCGGTCTCGACCAGTAAACTTTTGCAACCGGCGAGATTTTATGTCTTTACTATTTTACTCCGGGATGTACTGCATCATTTTCCATGCTTTTCATCGCATGCGCTTGGATGTCTATGCCTTCTATACATCTCTCTTTAACTTGCATCATGGTCGCAATCGCCGCTAAATCCCCTCCAGGGTTCCCTGATAGGGAAGCCCCAGATGCTTGTAGGCATTGAGCGTTGCCACTCTCCCTCGCGGAGTGCGGTTGATGAGACCATTCATAAGCAGATACGGCTCATACACATCCTCCAGCGTACCGGAATCCTCTCCCAGCGCGGCCGCAAGCGTTTCCAGCCCCACCGGACCACCGTTAAATTTCTCAATGATGGTAAGCAGATACGCCCGGTCATTCTGATCAAGCCCCAGCTTATCCACATCCAGGATATCCATGGCATAATCCGCTACCTCCCGGGTGATGACACCGTCATACTTGATGTCTGCAAAATCCCGGACCCGCTTCAGAAGCCGGTTGGCAAGTCTGGGTGTCCCACGCGAACGTAACGCGATCCGCTCTGCTCCCTCGTCCTCGATTTTAACATCTAAAACCCGTGCAGAACGCAGCACGATGTCTTTTAATTCCTCCGTATTATAAAATTCAAGCTTGGCAATGATACCAAAACGATCCCGAAGCGGTGCGGACAAGAGTCCTGCCCGGGTGGTCGCCCCGATCAACGTAAAATGTGGAAGCTCCAGCCGGATCGACCGGGCGCTTGCATCCTTCCCCAGCATGATATCAATGGCAAAATCCTCCATCGCCGGATACAGCACTTCTTCTACCTGCCGGTTCAGACGGTGAATCTCATCGACAAACAGCACATCGCCCTCCGAGAGATTGTTTAAAATCGCAGCCATCTCTCCCGGCTTCTCAATTGCCGGTCCCGAGGTCACCTTGATATTGACACCCAGCTCGTTAGCAATGATGTTGGAAATGGTCGTCTTGCCAAGTCCGGGCGGTCCATAAAACAGGCAGTGATCCAGCGACTGTCCCCGTTGTTTTGCTGCGGCAATATAGACCTTGAGCATTTCCTTCAGCTTGCTCTGTCCGATATAGTCCTCCAGCTTCTGGGGACGGATCTTGGGATCCAGCTTCCGGTCCTCGACCGTTTCATCTGTATTGATAACTCGACGTTCCATTCCACTCCCTTATTGTAACACATCGGATCTATGCGTAATCCAAAAAGCTACATTTATACCATAAACAATACTTTACGTTTTTCCAAATTCATTATAGGAAGGCAAGATGTCTCAGACTCTGCTTCAGGACATCGTCCGCCGTCATCCCGCCGGTAATCTCCACCTTTTTGACCGCACTGACTGCCTCCTGGTTGCTGTATCCCAGCGCCACCAGCGCTTCGATTGCTTCCTTTGCCGCTGAATGCAGGCTGTCCGCATCTGCTGCAGTACCGGTCTTGTCTCCGCCATGCGTGAGGAGATCCTGATAGACCTCTGAAGCATTCATCTTATCCTTAAGATCCAGGATGACCCGCTCTGCCGTCCGTTTACCAATCCCCGGCGCCATGCAGATCGACTTGGCATCCCCGGATACAATCGCGAGTCTCAGCTCATCCGGCTTCAGCACCGAGAGGATCCCCTGCGCGCCTTTGGGTCCCACGCCGCTGACAGACAGAAGCTGTAAAAACATCTCCCGGTCCTCGGGCGCCAGGAAGCCATAAAGATCCATACTGCCATCCTGCGAGACCTTAAAATACGTATATAGTTTTACATCCTCTCCAATGGACGGGAGCTCTCCAAGCACCGAGCGGGGAACATGAATCCCGTAGCCGATTCCATTGGCCTCTACAACCACCAGCGCATCCTCCACCTCCTGGAGAATCCCATGTACAAATCTTATCATAAATTGCTCTCCAATCTGAAAAATTCTACCACATCTAGTATCAATAGGCAACTCGCCATGGCAGATCTTTACAGTGCACGCAGGTTGTCAAATCGAGCGCAATGGATGCCGTATCGAGACTCATGCTGCAGTTCATCTTTACGGTCGCTTATTTTTGCGATAGACTGAAAGATACACATGCGTCACAGAAACATTCTAAAAGCATAGGAAAGGATGTCCATGATACGGATCAGCAAAGCTCTCTCCCTGACAACGGATTTTGATTTCGGCATCATCGGCACAAGCGCCGAGGATGTCCTCTTTTTTGATATCGAGACAACAGGTCTCAGCGCCTATAAATCCAACCTCTATCTGATCGGATACCTCACATTTGAGCGAGGCGAATGGACACTGACGCAGCTTTTTGCGGAATCCATGGAGGATGAGGTGCCGATGCTGAAGGCATTTTGTGAGACGCTCCAGCATAAAAAACGGCTGATCAGCTTTAACGGCGAGGGCTTTGACATCCCGTTTCTTACGACCATGATCCGTCAGTACGGACTCAGTCTATCGCTGGACGGCATCGAGAGCCTTGATATTTTTAAGCAGCTCCGCCCTGCAAAGGGTTTGCTATCGCTTCCAAATTATAAGCTCAAAACCTGTGAAAAATTTCTGGGGATTGACCGGGAGGATATCTATTCCGGCGGGGAACTTATTTACGTATATTTTGAGTATCTGAAAACCCGGGATCCTGAGAAGCTTAAGCTTCTGCTGCTTCATAACGCAGAGGATCTTGCCAATCTGCCTGCCGTGCTCTCGATTCTTAATTACAGCTATCTTGCGTCCTCTCCTTCCTATATAAAGCATCAGGAAACTGTACATCTCGATTCCTCGCAGCTCGGTCCCGGCGGGGAAACGGTGCTGAGTCTTGTGTATAGCATGGATCTTTCCGTGCCGAAGTCTGTCAGCTATGAACGGGAACGCTTTACGCTGAATGTCACCGGAAACGAGGTAAATCTCTGCGTGACGCTTTTTGATGGTGAGCTTAAGCTCTTTTACCCGGATTATAAAAACTATTATTACCTGCCAATGGAAGATCAGGCGATTCATAAATCTGTAGGAGAATTTGTGGATCCGAAGTTCCGTAAACGCGCAACCGCCAAAACCTGCTATACCCGGCGGTCCGGTTTGTTTCTCCCGGAACTTAGCCCGGTCTTTGCTCCGGTCTTTTACAAGGACTACAAGGGGAAGGTCCTGTACGCAGAGTATGCACCTGCATTGTTTAACGACCAGATCAAGGCACAGGCATATTTGAGAAGCTTCTTTGGATTGATTTCCGGGAAGAAGCCTTTAAGCTGAAGCCTTTCGTTCATTTAATGCCGGAAACACACGCAAACGGATTTTCCAGATCATTTCGGTCAGGAAACGCGTGTGTTGACTCTTCCGGATCATTTCTTGCAGCAAGTATACAAGTCAGGATCTGGTTAATACCGGAGAATATAAAAAAATCATCCGAATACCGCAAAATCACAGGTAATCGGATGACCATCGTTTGACCGTATCTCGTCAAACGTCACATTTTTTCATTCACATAATTCACAAGACCGCCGACCTCAATCATCTTCTGGAGGAATGGTGGGAATGGTGCCGCCTCATACGTCTTGCCTGTAGTCTCATCGGTAATGACGCCTGCATCAAAATCAACCTTCACTCTGTCCCCATCCTTGATTTCCTTAGCTGCATCCGGAGCTTCCACAATCGGAAGACCAATGTTAAGGGCGTTGCGATAAAAAATCCTGGCAAAGCTCTCGGCGATAACACAACCGACGCCACTGGTCTGAAGCACCTGCGGTGCATGTTCACGGGAGGATCCGCAGCCGAAATTTTTGCCGCCTACAACAATATCTCCTGCCATAAGCTTGCTCCGGAACTCCGGATCAATATCCTCCATGGCATGGCTGGCAAGCTCCTCCTTGTCCTGGATTGCCAGATATCTTGCCGGGATAATGACATCCGTATCTACATTATCCCCATATTTTAAAACCTTTCCCTCTGCTGCCTGCATATTTCCTCCTTATAATCCAAGCTCTGCCGGACCGGAAATTCTGCCGGTCACTGCCGAAGCAGCTGCTACTGCCGGAGACGCAAGATAAACTTCAGATGTCGTATCACCCATTCTGCCAACAAAGTTGCGATTGGTTGTCGAAACGCATCTCTCATGCGGTGCGAGAATGCCCATGTATCCGCCAAGACACGGTCCGCAGGTCGGCGTGGAAACGACTGCACCCGCCTCGATAAATACTCTGGCAAGATCCTCCTTCAGCATCTCAAGATAGATTTCCTGTGTTGCCGGAATCACGATGCAGCGCACATTCGGCGCAACCTTCCTGCCACGCAGGATTTCTGCCGCTTCACGAATATCCTGGATCCGTCCGTTGGTGCAGGAGCCGATCACGGACTGATCAATCTTGATCTCTCCAAAGCTACCGATCTCGTGCGTATTTTCTGGAAGATGCGGGAAAGAAACCGTAGACTTGAGACTTCCAAGATCAATGGTAATCTCCCGTGCATACTCCGCATCCGGATCTGCCTCGTATACCGTGTATGGCTTCGTGGCATGCGCATTGATATAATCAACTGTCTTATCATCCACAGGGAAAATGCCGTTTTTGGCACCTGCCTCAATCGCCATATTGCAGATCGTAAAGCGGTCATCCATGCTGAGTTCACCAACCCCCGGACCGGTAAATTCCAGCGACTGATACAGCGCGCCATCCACTCCAATCTCACCGATCAGATGCAAAATCACATCCTTGCCGCTGATCCACTTCTGCTTTTTACCTACAAGATTGACCTTGATTGCCGCCGGAACCTTGAACCAGAGCTCGCCCGTAGCCATTGCCGCCGCCATATCCGTAGAGCCGACTCCCGTGGAAAACGCCCCGAGCGCGCCATACGTGCAGGTATGCGAATCCGCGCCGACAGAAAGCTCTCCGGCTACAATCAATCCCTGCTCCGGAATCAGTGCATGCTCAATGCCCATCTTGCCAACATCAAAATAATTTTTGAGTCCCTGCTCGGTGGCAAAATTCCGGCACATCTGCGTGCATTTGGCAGAAGTGATATCCTTGTTCGGCACAAAATGGTCCATGACAAACACGACCTTGTCCTTATCAAACACCGTCTCCTGCTTCATTTTTTTCATTTCACGGATCGCGACCGGCGTAGTAATATCATTTCCGTGCACCAGGTCCACCTTAGCCATGATGAGCTGACCTGCCTTCACCTCATCCAGTCCCGCATGCTTTGCCAGAATCTTCTGGCTCATTGTCATTGCCATACAGCACTCCCTTATTTCAATCCTTTAAATATACTTTATTATTTGAATGCCTCTGCCGCACTACATTCCTAATATATGAATGTTTCCTCTGCACTACATTCTCATGGTTTTAATGCCTCTGCCGCATTACACTCCTATAGTATCATACTTTTTAATGCCTGCGGCTATAAAACTATTTACATCCTAGCAACAACTCTGCTATAATTCCAATACATAATTAAAATGATTATCATAAATCATGGTTATCATGCATGATAGTTATCAGACATTTTCATGCATCCTGTCTATCATGGTTATGCATGAAAGTATGAAAGAAGGGCTCCTATGGATCAGAATCTTTCCGGTTACAAGATTTTTTATGAGGTAGCAACCAGCGGCAATATTTCCAAGGCCGCTAAAAAACTCTACATTTCCCAGCCTGCCATCTCCAAGTCCATCGTCAAGCTGGAGGACAGCCTGGAAACGAAGCTCTTTAAACGTAATTCCAGGGGCGTCACTCTCACCGAAGAAGGCGAGGTTCTGTACAAATATGTACGTGACGCCTTTGAGTCCATCAACAGCGCGGAAACCGAGCTGAAGCGCATGAAGGACTTTAACATCGGGCACCTGCAGATCGGCGTCAGCACGACTCTCTGCCGCTATGTCCTGCTTCCGTATCTGCAGAAATTTCTGGAGCAGTTTCCCAACATACGGATTTCCATCAACACGCAGTCCAGCTCCCAGACCTTAAATCTGCTGGAACAGCGCAAAGTAGACATCGGTCTTGTGGCAGAACCCAAAACCCGGAAATCCGAACTGCGTTCCGTGCATAGCCAGCAGATCCATGATGTATTTGTAGCAAGCCCCCAGTATCTCAAAAACCTGGAATCCATCTGCGGTCCTGACTATAATGTTTTTGAGGAAGCCAACATTATGCTGCTGGATGAGAGCAATGTCACCCGCCGGCACGTAGACGAATACTTTAAGTCCATGAACATCGAGCCGGCACAGATTCTGGAGGTCACCACCATGGACCTTCTGATTGAATTTGCCAAAATCGGCATCGGCGTTTCCTGTGTTATACGTGAGCTTGTAAAGGATGATCTTGCAGCCGGTCGCCTTGTGGAGCTTCCTGTGAAGCTGCCCATCCCCTCCCGCAGTATTGCTTTTATGTACAATGCGGGAAATACCGGGAAATCCCTGGATTCCTTCTTAAGCATTCTGTGAGCCCCACAGGTTCCTTAAGAGTCTGCCGCCATAATTTCTGGAAAGGTAGACCTATATATCCTATATATGCATGCTTTGTCCACGATGATCGTGGGCAATCAATACCTTTTCTGTATGTCTGTATGACGGATATATCGTCAGAAAAAGGCCAAAATATCTGCACTGTAAATAATACAATGCATATTTCCCAGTCCTGTGCTAGAATATCTTCTAGCGCAGGTTTTTTCTGCGCCTCTTTAAAAATTTGAAAGGAGTTATCCTTATGGCTACAGAAAATCAGAATCCGTCAAGCTGTAATTCCAACTGCAGCTCCTGCGGCTCCGACTGTCCATCCCGTAAGGGCGGTGCCCCGGATTTTAAGGCACATCTTGCCGAGGGCTGCAGTGTTAAAAAAGTCATCGGCATCGTTTCCGGCAAGGGCGGTGTCGGCAAGTCCATGGTCACATCTCTGCTTGCATCCGGCACCAATAAAGACGGTTATCATACCGCGATCATTGATGCAGATATCACCGGACCCTCTATCCCCAAGGCTTTTGGTCTTGCCAATGACGGTATCGGCATTTCCGAGAACGGCAAGCTTATGATCCCGGCCAAAAGTGCCAACGGTATTGATATTATTTCCACCAACCTTCTTTTGGAAAATGAAACTGATCCGATCATCTGGAGAGGCTCATTGATTGCTCAGGCTGTAAAGCAGTTCTGGGAGGAGGTCGAGTGGAAAGACGTTGACTACATGTTTGTAGACATGCCGCCGGGAACCGGTGATGTACCACTGACCGTTTTTCAGTCTCTGCCGGTAGATGGTATCGTCATTGTTACCTCTCCGCAGGACCTTGTTTCCATGATCGTTGCCAAAGCCGTAAATATGGCGGACAAAATGAACATTCCGATTATCGGTCTCGTAGAAAACATGTCCTATCTTGTCTGCCCGCACTGCGGCGAAAAGATCAATGTCTTTGGCGAGAGCCACATTGATGAAATTGCCGAGACGCATAAGCTTAAGGTTCTTGCAAAGCTTCCTCTGGATCCCAAGAACGCGCAGTATGTGGACGGCGGCGCCGTAGAGGCGATCGACCTCACCGCAATGCAGGACGCCATTAAGGCGGTAGAAGCATTATAATTACAAAAACCAAAAGCATCGCCCGCATAGCGGGTGAATGAAGTCTCTTGCGCTTCGTTGTTTTTCAGAACAGAAAAAGCCAGAAACAGCGAGAGACGTAGTCACAAACGAAATTTAAATGCCGTCGGAGGCTTTTGTCCCCGACGGCATTTTGTGTGTTATGCAGTAGAAGCTGAACTCCATCTAACCCCTGCTGCATCTTCTGATCATGGTTTGGACTTCCTGCATTTCATAGAGATGACATCTGATTTCAGAACAGGCGGTCTCCGGAATTATACTCTGTGCCCTCGCCGAGTCCGGAAGAAATGGCTTTGACCACTGCCTCCAATGCTTCCTTTTCATCCGGTCCATCACACTCCACAATCACCTTGGCGCCTTTTTTAACTCCAGCCGCCATTACATTAAGGACAGATTTCGCTACAATGTTCCTCTGTCCATAATGCAGGATGATATTACTTTTATATTTAATGCAGGTCTGTGTCAGAACTCCCGCAGGTCTTAAATGCAGACCCGATTCATTTACAACTTCTACTTCCTGACTTACCATATTCATCTCCCCCACTTCTCATGTTATGTAAATTTTAATTCCCGTCGGTTTCTTTGTCAAGAAACGCCGCTCTCATTACTTTTTCTTTGCTTTGCTCTCTTGCCCGTCTCTCGCGTTCGGAGGCTGCCTTGGAAAATTCGCAGCCGCAGAAATCCTGGCGGTACAGCTGATACTGCCGGGAAAGCTCTATGGATTTCTGGTAGCCGCCCCGCTTTTTGAAATCTGACGGCAAAAACCTAAGTGCATGCTGTGATGCAATTTCCGAGCCGATTTCATTCAGAATCTCCGCACTTTTCATAGGTGAAATTGTGAGAGTTGTGCAGAAGTAGTCATAGGACTCTCCCGCGGCTTTGGCACGATCCATCTCCTCGGCGGTTCTCTCAAGGCGCTCGCGGTAGCAGCGGTGGCAGCGTTCGCCGCGCTCCGGATCTTTTTCATGTCCTCTGGCAATCTCCAGAAACTCCTTGTGGTCGTATGGCGGCACCAGGATGCTTACCCCCTTCTCTACGAGATGCATCTCACGGATCAGACGCTGAAGCTCCGATACGCGATGCTGAAATTCGGCTTCTGTAGAGATATTGGGATTATAATAAAACAGAGTAATCTGAAAATATTTGCTGAGATAATCGAGAACTGCACTGGAGCACGGCGCACAGCAGCTATGCAGGAGGAGCCTTGGGCGGCATCCGGCATTCTCCTCAATAATTGTATCAAGCAGCTTCTGATAATTCTGTTTGTTTGGTTCCGGCTTGATGTATGCCTCTGTCTCCACCATATGCTGTGTCTCCTTATAAAGAAAAAATAAAGAAAAAAGTCATCCGATAGCCGCAAATCGCGGGGAATCGGATGACTGGTATCCGTCTCTCATTACTGCAGGAAATCATAGATCAGCACTGCAGGAAATCACAGATCCTTACTGCAGGAAATCGCGGATCCTCTTGGAGCGGACCGGATTTCTCAGCTTGCGGAGTGCCTTTGCCTCGATCTGGCGGATACGCTCACGGGTTACATTAAATTCCTTACCGACTTCCTCCAGTGTCCTCGGATGTCCATCCTCAAGGCCAAAACGGAGTACGATGACCTGCCGTTCTCTCTCTTTGAGATCCCCGAGCAGAGTGTCGATATGCTCCCGCAGCATGACAGACTCCACATTTCCTTCTGGCGTTACTACATTAGAGTCCGCCACAAAATCTCCGAGATTGGAGTCATCCTCTTCACCAATCGGGGTTTCCAGAGAAGCCGGCTCCCGCGCAATCTGCATGATTTCCTGCACCTTTTCCTCGGACATGTCCAGGTGCTCTGCAAGTTCCTTCACAGATGGCTCATAGCCAAGCTCCAGTGTCAGCTTCCGCTGCATCTTGGACATCTTGTTGATCGTCTCGACCATATGCACCGGCACGCGGATGGTACGTGCCTGATCTGCCAGTGCACGCGTAACAGACTGGCGGATCCACCAGGTTGCGTAGGTGGAAAGCTTAAAGCCCTTCGCCGGATCAAACTTTTCTACGCCCTTGATCAGTCCAAGATTTCCTTCCTGTACAAGGTCCAGGAAGCTCATGCCTCGTCCGGTATAACGCTTGGCGATGGAAACCACAAGCCGCAGGTTTGCTTCAATGAGACGCTGTTTTGCATTCTCATCACCCTGCTGCTTTTTGACAGCCAGCTCGTACTCCTCCTCATTGGACAGGAGCGGTACCGTACCAATCTCTTTAAGATACATGCGGACCGGATCCTCGGTTCCGATTCCCTCCAGGAGATCTACGGCATTTAAGTCAATGTCCTCTTCCTCCCCGTCCTTAGGGAAATCATCCTCGTCCAGTGTATCAATCTCGTCCTCATCAATCTTGCTGCCGTCCTTTTCCATCTTGGCAATTTCCGCTTCATCCACATCCGGATTGATCTCAATGCCACGGTTTTCTATCAGGCGGTTTACACTGTCCATCTGTTCATCCGTCAGCTTATCCTCTTTAAAAGCATCGGAAATCGCCTTCTGGTCGATGGAATTTTTATTGCTCTTGGCGGTCTTGCAAAGTGCCTCTATCTTTTTGAGTAACTCTTCTTTATCCAAAGTAAGTCTCCCTCTCTCGTTATGATGATAAAGTTCTTTTTACGATAAAGCTCATGGTAAAGCTCAGAACCAGATCGAGACCATGGAAGCTATCCCTACCAGCAGAATCAATAACCCAAGCACAAGCTGGGCGATCCCCTGGGACAATATCTTCCGGTCATGATCCGCACTGCGCATCAGAAACACGGCGCTGATAATCCTGATCGCCGCAGCCGTATAAAAGATCAGCGGAAAAAGAACCATATTTTCCCCGGGATTAATGAATGCAAAGATCGCCATTACGACCAGTACAATCCCCAGTACAATATGGATAAAATCCAGCTTACGGCTGCTGCTTCTGGCACCGGTATGTCCCTGATACATTACTTCCCTCCAAGAGTGGTATACACAACAGCCTTAATTGTGTGCATACGATTCTCCGCCTCGTCAAATACCTTGGACTGTGTGGACTCAAATACCTCGTCCGTAACTTCCATCTCTGTGATTCCGTACTTTTCCGCAATTTCCTTACCAACCTGGGTCTGTGTATTATGGAAGGAAGGTAGGCAATGCAGGAAAATCGCTGTCGGCTTGGCATAAGACATTGCCTCACGATTTACCTGATAAGGCTTAAGATCATGGATCCGCTGCTCCCAGACCTCCTCCGGCTCTCCCATGGATACCCAG
>DJXY01000024.1:0-219 GCA_002449915.1 Oribacterium sp. UBA6992 | reverse complement strand
CATGGATACCCAGACATCTGTGCAGACCACATCCGCGTCCTTGCAGCCTTCTGCTACATTCTCTGTGAGTGTGATGGAGCCGCCGGTTTCCGCCGCAATCGCCTTACAGGTCTCCACCAGCTCCGGAGTCGGGAAATACGTGCTCGGGCAGCAGGCGGTATAGTGCATGCCAAGCTTTGCTGAGACCACCATATAGGAATTTCCCATGTTATAGCGGGC
>DJXY01000043.1 GCA_002449915.1 Oribacterium sp. UBA6992 | reverse complement strand
TCCATGGAGGAACCGCCGCCGATTGCTATGATGCAGTCCGCCCCGGATGCTTTGAATGCTTCTACTCCGTGCTGTACGTTAGCGATCGTAGGGTTTGGTTTAATATCGGAATATAATGTAAACGGAACCTGCGCAGCATCCAGAAGATCTGTGACCTTGGCAGTAACTCCAAATTTAACCAGATCCGGATCTGATGCTACAAATGCTTTTTTGAAGCCCCTTGCCTTCATTTCCGGGACAATTTCCTGGATTGCACCGGCTCCATGATACGACGTGCCATTTAATGAAATTCTGTTAGCCATGTTTCCATCCTCCTTAGGAAAATTTATTCTCAAATCATCTGTTAATAAAATAACATGTCTTGGAAGGAAATGTAAGTTACACTTCAGTGGATGTGTAACACTTGCGGTGAATGGCTCTCAGGATTTGTTATTGAACTTACAAACGTATTCCGGGATATTATTCCAGGATGTTTAACTCCCGAAAAAGCTTTTCAATTGGCTGTGGCATTGCATTGACCATCATCTGCGCAAGCTCTTTTGAACTCATCTTCATGCCGCCAAGCACCCATTTTACCGTGCGATAGATCTGTGCCCAGCAGTACATTTCCAGGATTTCATCCATCTCGCGCGTAGGAAACGCTCCGGTTTTTTCCTTGATAAGATTTCTATAAAAGGCAAATATCATATCAAAATCATGCTCGCGTAGATTGTTCTGGTCATCATTTCGGAATGCTGCTGTGAAAAAATGACGTTCTTCCCGGATATAGTCAAATTTCAAAATCAAACTTTCTGTAATTGTCCGACCCTTCCCCATCTGATCAAAGGATTTTGCCAGAAGCTTGTCAAAGTACCAGTTAATAAGATCATATTTATCAAGGAAATTGCGGTAAAAAGTCTGTCTTGAAACACCACAGCAGTCTGTGATTTCTCTGACAGTGATGGACTCCACCGGAGCAGTTTTCATGCACACTCCCATGGCTCTCGCAAGACGGTATTTCACATCACTGCCTTTTTCGTTTGTTAGTGCTTTTTTCTTTTCTTGCTTGATTTTTTTTACCTGCGTTTTTTGCTTTTCCAGCTCACTTATGCTTTGTTTCGACTCTTCTTTAACCTTCACTTTTTCTTTAGATGGAAGTCTATTGTTTGTCTTAATTTGATCATAATCACAAATTTTTCCTTCATCATATATAACAGTGAGTTTTCCAGGATTTTTTTCTGATTTGCATTTTATTTCGCTTCTTTCAAATCTTTCTGATTTTGGGCATTCTGCTTTCATATGGTCCACGTATTGCCTCTCTTAAAATTTCTGTAGTATAGCTGTTATTATAAAGCAGAAAGCATTTCCCTTCAATTTTACAGTTTGAAATTCAGTCAAAAAAATCATCCGAAGCTCGTCTTATCAACGAACTTCGGATGATTTGCCGCTTCAGTATATTCCACCGACGGGATCGTGAGGCGACGAAGCAAGTCTTGCACACCTTACACCGGGATGTGCAGCAGTGCCCTTGAAATGCTTAAAAAGATCAACAGTGAGCAGGAGTCCACGATGGTGGTAATGAGCGGAGATGCCATCATTGCGGGATCCAGATGCAGTTCTGTCGCAATGAGCGGAAGCACGCCGCCGATTACCTTTGCCATAATAACCGTACACATCATAGCAATTGCGACGGTGAGCCCAATCAGTTCACTGCCAGGATACTGGATCATGATGCGGATAAAGTTAAGCGCTCCGAGGATCAGCCCGCAGATCAATGCAACTCTCAGCTCCTTCCAGATAACTTTTAAAGCATCCTTCACGCTGATTTCATGCAGGGCAAGAGAACGAATCACCAGTGTGCTGGACTGTGCGCCCGCGTTTCCGCCGGTATCGGTCAGCATCGGGATAAATGTAATCAGGAGCGGAATTGCCGTAAGTGTATCCTCAAACTTACCGAGGATACCGCCGGAAACCATATCCGCCATCATCAGTACCACCAGCCAGATAATACGATGTCCAACCATCCGGATGACCGGTGTTTTGAGGTACGGTGCTTCCTCAGGTGTGGTACCTGCCATTTTCTGGAAGTCCTCTGTCGTCTCCTGTGTGAGGACATCAATTGCATCATCTACGGTAATGATACCGACCAGCCGATCCTCCGCATCCAGCACAGGTAAGGTTGTAAAGTTATATCGGTCAAAAAGCTTAGCCGCATTTTCACGGTCTTCTGTCGTATGAACCGAAATCACATCCTTTGTCATGATTTCGCTGATCGGGGCATTCCGCTTGCAGAGCAGCATTTCCCGTACAGTAATAACACCCAGCAGCTTCTGAGCGGTATCCGTCACATAACAAGTATAGAGGTCCTCACTATCCTCTCCATTAATACGGATCCAGCGGATTGCCTCCATGACCGTCATGGTCGGAAGCAAGCGGACATACTCGGTCGTCATTACGGCACCGGCACTGTCATCCGGATATTTCAGGAGAGCATTGATATCCTTCCGGTCTTCCGGACGCACCTTGGATAATACACGACGTACAACATTCGCCGGCATTTCCTCCAGCATGTCAACAGCATCGTCAGTATACATCTCCGCAAGGACATCCTTTACCTCCTGATCGGTAAAGTTAGCGAGAAACTTCTGCTGTTCCTCCGGGTCCATCTCACTGAAGGTGTCTGCAGCCTCGCTCTTTGGAAGGATCCGGAAAAGAACCATCTTCTTTTCTTCCGGAAAAACCGACAGAATCTCGGCAATATCTACAGGCTCAAGATGCTGAAAGGCTTCCTTTAATCCGGTCAGGTCATGCTTTGCGAGAAGCTCTTCAATCTGCTTTACCCTTTTTTCCATTGTCATAATAATCATTCTCCTTCAAAGTTCAGGGATCCACGGTTTTAGTGGATCAGCCATCATGTTGCCTTTCTGAAGAAGACTGATGTTGTCTCATGCAGCTGCTTTACGGGGTATGAAATTGTAATGTAACGGAAACAAAGATGGTCAAGCCCCTTTAAGGCAGAACCATCACGGAAATTCCAGGAAAATCTATAAAATATAACTTGCGGAAATTTACGCCAAAATCGAATCCGCAAATTGAATCTTATTTCTTGAAAATCCTTAATTCTTTAGAATCTATTTCGGGATGCGAAGCTCTCAGACCAATGCAGGGAGCACGCATGCGATCGTGTTTACCGTATATTTTTCATTACCGGCAGTAAAGCAGGTCCATATTCGAACACCGTCTCCGTCCATAAATACGTACTCCTTTCATAGAATTTAAAAACAAATTTTAAAAGAAAACAAAACAGGCTTGGAAAGCTGGACCTTGTTTTGTCCATGTCTGACTTTCCAAGCCCTAAACTATTATACATGCTTCATTCAGTGTGTCAAGCTGACAGCGACGATAAAACTTGCCATATACGATAGCGCTATGAAACTTGCTATATCAAACCACATCTGGACGCCAGGGTCAACCTCTATATTAAATACCGTTATTTTAAACCGATCCTTATAATACAAAGATATAGCCCTATCAGTCGATCACCAGCGCTCCGGCCGCGATCCGCTTACCGGACTTACGATCAAAGAGCAGGATATTTTTGCCGTTGATATTGATGCCGACTTCCTGACCGATCTTATACTCTGTGTTTCCAAAGATCACACCAGTCAGGAGATATTCGCCGTAGCGTAGCTTAAGGGTGGATTCCATACCAGTCGGCATGGCACCATAAACCAGAGTCCTGAGGGAACCGTTATCCTCGATGTCAATGGCTTCCGGGCGGATACCAATCACCAGATCCTCATTCGTCAGTACCGGCTCATCCTGGATGGACGTATCCTCTTCCACAACCTTCTGGACATGGTACTTAAAGACCTCATCCTTGTTGCTCTTTTCTACTGCACCCTTATGCGTAAGCCGTTCCTTCTCCGCGTCTTCCTTTTCCTTCTGCGCTGCATCTCTCTCGTGGAACCAGGTATCAAGGCTCAGTTTCTCGTTAGGGATAAAGTGTGCCTTGACGCCATTGAGGATCGTAAGGGCAAGGCTTCCATCCGCGGTCTGCGCGCCTTTGGCTTCCACAAAATTAATGGAAGGATTGCCGACAAAATCCGCGGCAAAAAGATTGCTTGGCAGATTGTAAACCGTCAGAGGCGCATCGTACTGCTGCAGTACGCCGTTATTAATGAGACAGATCCGTGTTGCCAGAGTCATGGCTTCCATCTGGTCATGTGTAACATAGACAAAGGTACTTCCGGTCTCAAGATGCAGTCTCTGAAGCTCATAGCGCATCTCCAGACGCAGCTTTGCATCCAGATTAGAGAGCGGCTCATCCATAAACAGAACCTCAGGCTCCGGAGCAAGGGTTCTTGCGATAGCGACTCTCTGCTGCTGTCCACCGGAGAGCTCGGCGGGATACCGGTCCATGAACATACCGATTTTAACAATGCGGGCAACGTGACGTACACGGGCATCTACTTCTTCCTCGCTTAGCTTCCGCTTTGCCGTGAGGATCTTGCCATCCTTTAAAACCTCAAATTTTTCATTCAGAGTCTCTCCCTTGGATTTGTGCTCATCCTTTATCGCCGAGAGCTTCTTTTCATATTCGCCGCGCTTTGCGTCTGCAGCTGCCTGCGGATCCTGCGCTTCATGAATTTTCAGGTTAAAAAGCTCCTTGGCAGTATAAATCGACAGCGTAAATGTATCCATCAGCTTGACGTACGCCTTTTCCGTATCCATCTTGCCGTTTTTATCGCTGCAGTCCTCAATCTGATCCTTGACCTTGCGTCCGTTCTGAAGCGCACGCACCATATCCGAGGCCTTTTTGGCTTCCACATCTACGATCGGAAGCTCCTCGTTGATATTTTTAAGTCCAAAGGAGATGTTCTGATATACGGTCATATTCGGCCACAGAGCATAG
>DJXY01000173.1 GCA_002449915.1 Oribacterium sp. UBA6992 | reverse complement strand
TTCTCGATCTCCATCCAGTCGGAAACTGCATGCTTCGTCGCCTTTCTGCCCTTAACGGTTCCGGCAAGATTGATTGCGCCTCCATACAGAAGAAACTTCTCTGTTAATGTCGTTTTACCTGCATCCGGGTGGGAAATAATTGCAAACGTACGGCGTTTCTCAATTTCTGCTCTAATGCTGTCTGCCATATATACCTCTTATCATTTTTTATCATACTATGTTCTGCAGTTTGCCATCTTAACATAAAAAAGGCTATGCCGTAAAGACATAGCCTGAAAGTTACATAAAAGTCAGATCATTTCCAATTATTTTCTATTTCTAAGGAAATCCGGGATATTGATTGACATTTCCTTATTAGCCTGCGGTCTGTTAACGGAAGGTTGAACGGATGGCTGTGCTGCAGACGCATCCGTGTGTGCGCCAGTATCCTGTGAAAAATTGAGACTTGCCTGCTGTGAAACCGGAACACCAGGTCTCTGATAGCTGCCGCTAAGGAAATCAGGCATACGGGTTTCTGTCTTCCGTGCAGTATCTGCCGCCGGCTTCTGCTGCGCATCACTGTTATCCGTAGATGAAACGTCCTTAATACCGGTAGCAATTACTGTAATTGTGCACTCATCCTGCGCATTTTCATCATACATAGCACCAAAGATGATATTGGCATTGTCTCCTGCAAGCTCCTCTACATAAGAAGCAGCCTCGTTGGCCTCTACCAGAGAAACATCACCAGAGATATTGATGATAACATCACTGGCGCCCTCGATGGTTGTCTCAAGGAGTGGGGAAGAAATCGCAGCTTTTACAGCTTCTGTTGCCTTTTCATCTCCCTTTGCCTTACCAATACCCACATGAGCTATGCCCTTATCCTTCATAACAGAGGACACATCTGCAAAATCAAGGTTGATGAGACCCGGAACATTAATCAGGTCGGTTATGCCCTGAACCGCCTGCAGAAGCACCTCATCTGCCTTTTTAAGAGCATCCGGCATAGTCGTTCTACGGTCAACAATCTCAAGAAGACGATCATTAGGGATAACGATCAGAGTATCAACAGCTTCCTTTAAATTCTCGATGCCTTTAAGGGCATTGGTCATCCTCTGCTTTGCCTCAAAACGGAATGGCTTTGTAACAACGCCGACCGTCAGGATGCCCATATCCTTTGCAATCTTGGCAATGACAGGAGCGGCTCCGGTACCGGTGCCACCGCCCATACCACAGGTGACAAACACCATATCAGCTCCCTGAAATGCAGCTGTAATATCCTCCGAGCTCTCCTCTGCCGCCTTGGCGCCAACCTCAGGTCTGCCTCCGCAGCCAAGTCCCTTGGTAAGCTTCTCGCCGATCTGCATCGTTGTCGGTGCCTTGCTGAACTGAAGAGCCTGCTTATCTGTATTGATGCCGATAAACTCAACGCCGATGACTCCCTCATCCACCATTCTGTTTACCGCATTATTACCTGCGCCACCAACACCAACTACGATAATCTTAGCAGCTGCCTCTGACTCAGGAAGTTTAATCTCGAGCATAATCTTCCTCCTTACATTTATCCCTTATTTTCTAAAGTCATTCTTGAATACCTTATAATGAGTAACTATTTGCACATGTCTCCAGTCTGAAATAGATACACTAAATTACTATACTAATAAATCCTTTAAATATCAAGACTTTTTCTCTTTGAAAATATAGGATTCCCGGTCGGTGTTTTCCTTATACTCGCTGAGATCCAGCTCTCCCTTTCTGCCGGCGAGCTTGGGCAGGATGTCATTCAGGGTGGATATTTTCATTTCCATAAGATTGTCCTGTCCCAGAGCAACCTCCAGATCTCCGATTGTAAGCGTTGCATTCAGAAATGTATCATACTTTACGTTGTCACAGCTGATCCCGTATTCCGCCAGGGAACCCGTCAGATTTAAAATGTCATTAAAGACTCTATTATTTGCGACGGGGAGCGGCTTATATAATACGATTGACCCAAATTCCAGCCCTTCGACTCTGGGAATCCCCGGCAGAGTATCATTCGTCGACTCAACGATGATACCGTCCTTGTCAAAATACATATGGCTGGACATATAATCTACATAACCCACGACATTTTTTTCATATACGATAATCTCCACCGACAGCGGGCCGGTCCAGTGGATCTGATATTTCTCAACAAATGGCAGCTGTTTATGTGTCTGGGTTTTATCTTTAATAAACTGATAAAACGAGTTGGTATCCCATGGACCGGAAAAAATCATGTCCACGACCTCCTGCTCCGAGTAATGCGCATTGCCCAGGATCTTAAAGGTGTGGATTCTTGCGCTGGCAAGTATCAGGGCAATCAGGAGCAGGATCATGACAATACCCATCCTCAGGAGATGTCTGGTTTGCTTTTCTTTCTGTTCAAATTCTTCAATCATACAACTCCATTCATAATAAGGCGGGTGTTTCCACTAAGCACTCATTGCCTTTCAATTACAATCTGCCTGGATACCGAGAGACAAATCCCCACCTCACTCATCAGAAGCACCAGGGATGTACCACCATAGCTTACAAACGGAAGGGTAATACCGGTATTGGGGATGGAATTGGTGGCAACCGCGATGTTAAGGATCGCCTGCAGTGCAATATGGAACATGATGCCGATCACCAGCATGGAGCCAAAAAGATCCTTGGCGTTTCTCGCAATATCATACATTCTGTAGATAATAAAGCTATAAATCAGAATCAGTGAAACCGCGCCAAAAAGCCCCAGCTCCTCACATATAATCGTAAAGATCATATCATTCTGCGCCTC
>DJXY01000188.1 GCA_002449915.1 Oribacterium sp. UBA6992 | reverse complement strand
TGAGGTCCGGGAAATGCTGCACCGCCGGCATTGGCCGCTGGCACTTTGCCTCCTTACGCTCAGCCTGTATTTTGGACTTGGTGTATTTTTTTCGGTAAGCTCTGTACAGAATCAATATGCAGACATTCCCGTAGAGGGTTCAACGCTTCTCGCATCCAAGGCAGCGGCAGCATCGGACATCCTGGGAGGCGGCAGCCCGGTTGCGTTCTTTGTCTGTATTCTGGCAGTGGTGCTTTCCATGCAGGGCTTTGCTTGGCTTCACAACAGACGGGAAATTGACTTTTTTGAGAGTCAGCCTGTTTCCAGAAGCAAACGTTTTGCAGCAGTGTATGTGAGCAGCGTGCTTATCTTTGTTTTGAGCTATGCGATTGCGCTGCTGATCGGTCTTTTGGCAGCCCTCGGCATGCAGAGTCTGACTACAGAGCTTTTGCTGGAAGCGCTTTATACGTTTTTGCGCTGCTTCATCCTGTATCTTGGGATGTTCAGTGTGGCGGCTCTTGCAATGATGCTCACCGGAAATATTATCATAGCCCTGCTTGCCAACGGATTTCTGCTTGCCTATGAATTTTTCATGAGACTCCTGCTGACAGGTTACAGTGCAGCATTGTTTCCGCTTGTAGCCGGCGAGGATGCATTTTCCTACCCGAAGCTCTCGCCGGTTTGCTGGTATATTGTAGGCACAGACAAATACCCGGGCACTACGATGGGTAGCTATAAAGGAACACTTAGCTTCATAGAGCTTAAGAAGTGGATCGCGACGGCAGCACCTGCGGACATAAAAGGGCTTCTTCTGGCGATCGCCGTGACGATCCTTGCATTTTGTGCATATCGGGTCCGTAAAAACGAGTCTGCCGGTACCGCAGTCGTATTCCGTCCGGTCCGGATTGCTGTAAAGATCATGACTGCTGTGCTGATCTCGCTTGCTGCGGCATTACTTACCATTGAGATTCTGGGTGGCACCAGGACCAAGACATTCGCAGCAGCTATCCTGATGATGGCGTTAGCAGTGGTGGTGATCTCCGGCATTATGGAGATCATCTACACCTATAATTTTAAAGCAGCGTTCCGGCATATCCCGGAGATGGCAGCGGGGATTTTGATCTCGCTCGGAATTTTTGGCTTTTACGCAATGGACCCGGCAGGGCTTAACCGCTATGTTCCGGCGCTTTCCGAGCTTCAGAGCGTTGCGATGTATCCAAGATATAACCTGACAAGCGACCAGATGGACGCAGACGGGCTCAGTTCGCAGAAGGAGTCAGACTGGTTCGCAGACAGGATGCAGCTTCCGGATCCCGAGGCTGCCCTTGAACTTGCCAGGACCGGCATGCAGTATACAATGGATCATAATCACGTCAGGTCTAATGTTTACGATGTCAACGGATACAACATGCAGATCGTGTATACACTTAAAAACGGCAAGCGGGTTTCACGAGTATTCTCGCTTCCGGGAGATGTGAATGCTTCTCTTATGGACAGGATCGTTGGCTCCCGGGAATATCAGAATGCCATGTACCAGCTCTCGGAGGATGAGATGAGCTTCCACCCGGGAGATGCGTGGACGGTTAGTCTCAGCTATCAGTCCAACACCAGCGACTATAAGGACATACGTCTCGACAGAGAGGCGCTTGCACAACTGCGCGAGGCATACCTTAAGGATCTGGAAATGTATAATTTCACATTTGCGCATGATCACTACGTGGATGGTCAGATTCACCTTGAATATAAGGATCCGGAGTATAAAGAAAATGCAGACTTTGATCTGCGGCATCATATGAATTTATATCTTGATGTATACTCGGAGTATGAAAATACGGTTGCTGTGCTCAAGGAGCTTGGCGTTTATAGTAAAAATACACCAGAGCTGTCAGAGATAGCATATGCACAGGTGGTTAGCTACAGCAAGGAGGGCGATCAGGAGCTTAAGGAGCTTGGGATTTCCGAAGCTTTGGCGGCTGACGACATAGATCTGAATCCGGTTAACGGGGTAGAGAAGCAGAATACGCAGACGGAGAATCAGACCAGCGGCGACGAGAAACATAGTCAGGATATTACAAATCAGGACGAGCCGTACGCAGATCAAAGTAGTGAGGGCATTGGCGCTGCAGACATAAACGAAGATAAAATCGGTTTAGATGGCAGTGATTTGGATATGAATGCGGATCAAGGCAGCATTAATATTAAAATTACAGATCTGAGTGAGATCCAGAAGCTTCTTGAACGCGCGGTATCCGAGGACTATGATGGCAGGTACCATACGGAGGATCAGTTTATGTCAGCCACTCTTTATGTGACGACTAGGATGGCGTTTGCACAGTCAAGTGCCGACAACGCGGCCGTTTCATACTCCTACCGGCTTATTAAAAAATAATCCTGAATTTAAAAAATAATCCGGAATTTTTTCAGCTGCAGAGCAGCCGGAGACACGGAAACTCTGAGACTGCTGTAAGAGGCTTAAGGACTTTGGATGGTTTACATCCATAAAATTCATAGGACACGAGATGGTCGGATACAGATACCACATAAATACTTGTATGGTATCTGTATTTTTTATACAATTTTATCAGACATCAATAAGGATGCAATTACAGAGAACCATAGGAGAATTTTATATGTATTTAAATCTGAATCTTTTTATAGGACTTTTGATCCCGTTTCTTGGCACCACGCTGGGTGCGGCAGGCGTGTTTTTTATGCGTGGAGAGCTCAGCCCAAAAGTAGAGAAAGCATTGCAGGGTTTTGCTTCTGGTGTCATGGTGGCGGCATCCATCTGGAGCCTGATTCTGCCGGCGATGGAGCAGAGCAGTTCCATGGGCAAGCTTGCGTTTCTTCCGGCAGTAACAGGCTTCTGGTTTGGCACCTTGTTTCTGCTGGCACTCGATCATATCATTCCGCATCTTCATCAGTTTGCGGAGGAACCGGAAGGACCGAAATCTTCGCTTGCAAGGACAACGATGATGGTACTTGCGGTGACACTTCACAACATACCGGAGGGTATGGCGGTCGGCGTTGTATTTGCCGGATGGCTTGCTGGGAATGAAGGACTTTCCATCGGAGCTGCGATGGCGCTTGCGATTGGAATTGCGATCCAGAACTTTCCGGAGGGGGCCATTATATCCATGCCGCTCCGGGCAGAGGGTGAGAGCAAGGGAAAGGCATTTCTTAATGGTATGCTCTCTGGTATTGTGGAGCCGATCGGTGCAATCCTTACCATCATTTTTGCGGAGCAGGTGGTACCGCTGCTTCCGTACCTACTCGCCTTTGCCGCAGGTGCAATGATGTATGTTGTTGTCGAGGAATTGATTCCAGAGATGTCCTCCGGCAAACATTCCAATGTCGGCGTACTGATGTTTACACTAGGCTTTACACTGATGATGGTGCTGGATACGACACTTGGATGACATTCCGGGGATTCCTATCCTGGACCAAACCTTGAGGCAACCGCAAACTCATTCAAAGAAAATCAAATAAAAATCAGTGATACCTCGAGTATTGCTGCTTGTATTTTTTGCTTTTTGTTGACAACAATGCTTTACTATGGTAGAGTGTTGAACTATAAACAAAGTAACCTATTACCAGATCTGAAACAGATCAAATGTAGAGCTTCAGGTAGATGCAGGCTTCAGGTCCATGTAGAGCTTCAGACCCATGCAAGCTGCAAGTTTAAGCAGCTTCAGGCTCAAGCAATATTAGGTTCATGGGGATTCATGTAGAGTCCGTGTGGGAACCATAAAGGAGCCATGCAGGAATCCTACAGCGTTCATGCAGGTCATGAACGCTCTACCAGTATCATAGGAGAGGGAAAATATTATGAAAAAATCAATCGCGATCATTACTGCTGCAGCTTTAGGAGCTATGTTACTTGCAGGCTGCGGATCAAGCGCAAAGGACACATCTGCATCTCAGGCAGAGAGCACACAGACGGCAACAGAGCAGGTATCGGAGAGCGCCAAGGCGGAAACCACAGAGGCTGCCAAAGCTTCGACGGCTGCTGAAACTTCAGGAGCAGCTGCTTCATCTGCATCTGCGGATGGTGCTAAGGTAGAGACACCTACCGGTAAATTCACTGTTGGTTTTGATCAGGAGTTCCCGCCGATGGGTTTTGTCGGTGATGATGGACAATACACCGGATTTGACCTCGATCTTGCAAAGGAGGTTGCAAACCGTCTCGGACTCGAATTTGTTCCGCAGCCAGTCAACTGGGATGCCAAGGACATGG
>DJXY01000006.1 GCA_002449915.1 Oribacterium sp. UBA6992 | reverse complement strand
CAGGGAACATCAGCTTAAAAAAAGCTATTATATCATTGTCTCAGGGAAACCTATGGAAACCGAGGGATGCTTTGAAGATCTGTTGTTTAAGGACAGTAAACGGCAGAAAGCCTTTACCGTTAAAACAGAACGGAAAGGGGTAAAGCGCGCAAAGCTTCTTTACGAGGTGCTGGAAACAAGCTCGATCCTTAATTTTGGAAATACGGAGGAGCTGAGTCTCATCCGGGTGCAGCTTAAAACAGGCAGGTTTCATCAGATCCGCGTGCAGTTTGCGAGCCGCGGGATGCCGATTGCAGGAGATGGTAAGTATGGTTCGCGTATCAAATGCGGCCTATGCCTTTTCTGCCAGTCTCTCAGCTTCCCGGAATATAAGAAAGTACAGGGACGCACTAAGGATCTAAGCGAAAAATCTCCGAGCCTTACGTTTGAAGCCCCACTTCCGGCAGAGTTTCCCTGGAACCGTTTTAAGACCATCCTGTCTGATGCATCCGACAGGCTTTAATCAATTTTAATCAACAGATTTACGTCAATTCATTAGCATTTGGACAATAATTTAATTCAGAATTTAATTTAGATCGAAGGAAAAGATATATGAAATGTCCCCATTGTGGAGCGGAGATCCCTGACGACAGCAGAAACTGTCCGAGCTGCGGAACTCCGATTATCAAAATCAAACCGAAGCGTGTCTGCATGAATTGTGGATCCGAGGTGCCGGATGGTGCCGAGGTCTGTCCGGGCTGCGGCAGAAAGATTCGCAGAAGACCGGAGCAGAAGGACAGCTGCCGTAGCTCTGCATCCGGTGCCAATGCAGGAGCTTCCACCGGATGTACACAAAAGAATGGAGGCTCGCGCCAGAGCGGATTTTTTATTTTGCCCGGAGATCGTTTTGCTCTTATGCAGTGCATCCTCCCGGCAGTGGCTGCTGTGTTGTACCATAGCTTTATTTTACAGCAAAATCTTGTATTTAATCTCATAAACACCGCGCTTCTGTATGAGGGACTCATTTTCTTTTTCGGCTATATGGACTTTGACCTCCTGGAGGAGCGCTTCCACAATCTCTATGGCAGAAGCCTGGATCATCGATACCGGAGTTTAAGCTGCTTTTTGCCGGTACTTGGATTTTTTGAGAGACGGAAGCTCCCGGGGCAGGACCCTAAAGCATGGTATCCCTATCTGCATGTAGTAATTTTGATACTGTTTCTGATCTATACGGGGCTTAGCTCATTCGCCATGCTGCCGCATCAGCTTTAAGTATTGAAACCCGGCATTCTGTAAGCTGATATAGCATAACTGCTATCAGAGAAATCTATAGCCAAGTAAAAATATTATATAATACCCTGAATGGGGTGCATTTGTTAAGATACTGTGGTCAGCAGAATGACAGAACACAGTATCTTTTTTTATATTTAGAAATCTTTCATGCGGAGGAAGCTATGGCGCAGAAAACAGAGACTGCAAGGTATGATTTTGATACCATCATAGACCGGCACCATACCGACTGCCTTAAATATGATTTCGGTATGGAACGGAAGGGAAGAACGGATCTTTTGCCGCTCTGGGTTGCCGATATGGATTTCCGCCTGCCAGAGGAAGTGCTCCTGGAGCTTAAGGCAAGGATAGATCATGGTATTTTTGGGTATACCGATCCTAAAGAAGGATATTTTGAGGCATTGAATCACTGGTTCCGGAAGCATTATCACTATACCGTGGAGCCAGGCTGGGTAACGGTAGGGCCGGGCGTTGTCTACGGGCTTGCCACCTGCGTCCGGGCATTTACCAAGCCGGGGGATGCAATCCTGATCCAGCAGCCGGTATATTATCCTTTTGGGGAAGTGATTCAGGATAACGGAAGGCAGCTTGTCAACTCGCAGCTTAAGCTTCAAGCTGGTCATTATCAGATTGACTTTGATGATTTTGAGAGGAAAATCGAGGAGTATAAGGTCAAGCTGTATCTGCTCTGCAATCCGCACAATCCGGCAGGCAGGGTTTGGACCAGAGAGGAGCTTACAAGGATCGGAGACATTTGCCTGAAACACGACGTGCTTATCGTTTCAGATGAGATTCACTGCGATTTTATTTACCCGGGGCATGAATTTCACTCCTTTCTTACGATGGATCCGAAATACCGGAGCCATCTTTGCGTACTGCATTCTCCAAGCAAGACCTTTAATATCGCAGGTCTGCAGGTTGCGAATGCGATCATCCCGGATGAGACACTGCGCGCGAGATATAAAAAGGAAAACGCTGCAGCGGGATACAGTCAGGCAAATGTTCTTGGGCTTACGGCACTGGAGTCTGTCTATACCAGGGGTGAGGAATGGTATCAGGAGCTCCTCTCCTATATCAATGGCAATCTAAGCTTTGTACGAGCGTATCTTACGGAGTATCTGCCGGAGCTTAAGCTCATTGAGCCGGAGGGTACCTACCTTCTCTGGATCGATTTTTCCGGTCTTGGATTATCAGAGACCGGGCTTCAGGAGCTTATCACGGACAAGGCGAAGATATGGCTTGATTCCGGAAGTATCTTTGGCCCGCAAACGGCGCAGTTTGAAAGATTTAATATTGCCTGCCCGAGAAGCATCGTGAAGCAGGCTTTTGAGCAGCTTCGGGAAGCTGTGTCGGAGCTTAAACGAAATCGATGTTGATTTTATGTAAAAGGAGATAAATCATATGAGCTACAGCATAGAGACACTTTGTCAGCACCTTGAGGGAGATGATGTAAATGCACATTTCGGAGCGATCAGCTATCCGATTTATCAGACGGCGGCATTTGCACATAAGGGCTTTGGTCAAAGCTCCGGTTATGATTACACAAGGCTTCAGAATCCGACCCGCGCGCAGCTGGAGAAGACCGTGGCGCAGCTTGAGCATGGGATCGACTGCATTGCTTTTTCCAGCGGTATGTGCGCAATCGGCTGTGTAATGGAGCTGTTTCATCCGGGAGACCATATCCTGATTGACGAGGATCTCTATGGCGGAAGCATTCGCCTGTTCCGTGAGATCAGTGCAAAAAACGGCATAGAGTTTACTTCTGCGCCTTTAAGCCGGGTAAATGTCGAGGAGTATATCAAGGATAATACCAGGGCAGTTTACCTGGAAACGCCGACCAATCCGATGATGAATGTAACTGATCTTGCGGCGCTCGCAAGGGTTACAAAAAAACACGGCATCCTGCTGATTGTAGACAATACCTTTTTGTCTCCATACTTTCAGAATCCGCTGGAACTTGGAGCTGATATTGTGCTTCACAGTGGCACAAAATTCCTCGCAGGACATCATGACGCCATTGCGGGCTTTGCCATTGTCAAGGATCCGGAGCTTAGAGACCGGCTGAGATTTCTGTTTAAAACAACCGGCGCGGGGCTGGATCCCTTTGATGCATGGCTTGTGCTACGGGGAATTAAGACGCTGGCTGTCCGGATGGACCGGGCAAAGCAAAATGCAGAGAGGCTGGCAGCGTTTCTGGACAGCGATCCGCATGTAACAAGGGTGCTGTATCCCGGACTTCCGAAGCATCCCGGATATGAGATTATGAAGAAGCAGGCGCGGGGATTTGGTGCTATGATTACCTTTGATGTACCGTCCCGGGAATTTGCCATCGCTGTGCTTGAGCATGTGAATGTAATCCTTTTTGCAGAAAGCCTGGGAGGAACCGAGTCTCTCATCACGTATCCGGTGACGCAGACGCATAGTGATGTGCCAAAGGATGTGCTGGAGCGGAATGGCATTCATGAGACGACATTAAGGCTGTCTGTCGGCATTGAGGGAGTGGAGGATCTGATCGGAGATCTCCGTCAGGCTTTCCAAAAAGCAGCAGAGCTCTGCGGTTGGAGTCAGGAGGCATGAAGCTTTTTATAGAGCAAATGAAGGTTAAAAATGTTTTTATGGAAATGGCGCTGTTTACCGCAGCGCTGTTTCTTGTATCCGGATTTCTGCATTTTTCCGTGCGGGCAGAAATAGCAGCAAAGTACCTGGAAAATGGAAGCTACAGGATTTCAGTAGAAACCGAGTATCCGGAGCAAAGTACCGAAGCATTCCCTCTTGTGGAGCGGGCGATTCTTAAGGCACAGGACGGGGAAGCAGAAGCGGAGATCACATTCGCAGGCTTAAATGCTCCGGTCTCGGTGCCGGTGGCAGCGCTTGACAGCAAGGAGTCCTATACTCTGCCACTTGGGGAAAATGGCGCCCTGGTACATGTAACGCTTACGTTTGCATCCGACAGTCTGCCGGCAGGGGCGATCCGGGAGGAGGCATCCCCTGCATATCAGGAAGCGAAGCCGGAGAAGCTCTCGCTTACGGATGGAGAATATCTGATCCCGGTGACACTCACGGGAGGCAGCGGGAGAGTACAGATCGAGAGCCCTGTATCCTGTAAGGTAAAAGATGGATATGGCACGCTGACCCTCATCTGGGATAGTCCGCATTATGATTACATGATTGTGGCAGGCAGTAAATATCTGCCGCTCGATGCATCGGAAACCCGGGAGGATACGAGAGAACGTTCTGTGTTTCAGATTCCGCTGATCTCGCTTACACAGCCTATGACGGTGATCGGAGATACGACGGCGATGTCAGTACCGCATGAAGTGCAGTATACGCTTACGTTCTCCGGGGAGGAGATCCGGTCAGCGGGATACGGACCTTGGCTTTGGGGTTTAAAAACCGGCATGACGATTTTTGTTTTACTGTCTGCTGTTTTCTGTGGCATAATAGTAGGCATATGGAAACACGGACAAAGAAAAAAGAAGTCTTGATGATAGAGAAATATAGAATTGTAAAAGCAGGCTTGTTAGGTGTCATACTGGCAGCGCTCATGGTCTTTAGCGGCGGATGCGGGATGCAAACGGCACCTATGAAAGAAAGCAGGACGCAAGCACAAGCTGCACCGGCACCTGAGATCCCCGGGATTTCGTTTATCAAAGCAGAAGAAAATCAATATAGTGAGGAGTTCCGGATCCTGGATTATACGGATGGATTTCATGTTATCGAGATCCCGGAAAGCAGAGAAGCTTATCTGGTTGTACCGGAGGGCGGCAAATCACCGGCAAAGCTGCCGGAGCACATGACGGTGCTCTCCCTGCCGCTTACGCACATCTATCTTGCGGATACGGCAGCCATGGCGCTCTTTGATGCGGTAGACGCGGTTTCCGGGATTCGTTTCAGCTCCATCCGGCAGGATCAGTGGTATATACCGGAAGCTGTCGATGCGATGAAGGCGGGCGACATATTGTTTGCCGGGAAGTATTCGCAGCCGGATTATGAAACCCTGATGCTGGAGGGCTGCGATCTCGCCATCGAGTCCACCATGATCAATCACTCTCCGGAGGTAAAGGAGCAGCTTACGGAGCTTCATATTCCGGTTTTTACGGATTACTCAAGCTATGAGTCTGATCCGATGGGTCGGGTGGAATGGGTGCGTGTCTATGGGCTTCTCAGCGGTAAAGCGCCGGAGGCAGAGGCGTTTTTAAAAGCGCAGAGTGCAAAGCTTGAGGAGTTGATGGAAGCGGATGCAGCTTCAGCTTCCGATGCAGCTTCAAATTCCGTTTCGGATCCAGGTTCCTATTCGGATCCCGCCCGGACAGAAACCGGTACCTTTGCTTATTTTTATCTTAACAGCAGCGGTCAGGCGGTGATCCGGAGTGCAGATGACTACATCCCGGCCATGTTTCAGATGGGCGGGCTCAGCTATGTTTTTAAAGATATAAAATCTCCTGACCGGAAAGCAAGTATTACAATTGGAATGGAGGACTTTTACCATAAGGCAAAGGATGCGGATTACCTTATCTACAATGGATTTCTGGGAGCGCTGCCTAATGTAGAGGAGCTTATAAACCGGAGTTCATTGTTTCAGGATTTTAAGGCGGTCAGGGAGGGACAGGTCTATACGACGTCGCCTGCCTTTTATCAGAGGACAGATGCGTTAGCGGATTTTATCCGGGATGTGCATCTCTTGTCAGAGGGAGAAGCATACGATATGACTTTTATCTCAAAGGTAGAGTAATGTGAAAAATTTTTTCTTTACGAAGCTTAAAACCGGCAGACGATGGGTTCTTATGTACCTCTTGATGGCGGTACTGCTGCTTCTGGTGTTATATTTCAATCTGTTTTCCGGTACGGTTTCTGTGACTCCGGCTGATTTTCTGCGGCTTGTTTTATTGCAGGATCAGGGCTCCATGGAAGCCTCCATCCTCTGGAATTTAAGGCTTCCGAGAGCGCTGATGACCGTGATTCTGGGCGGCGCACTGGCTTTATCCGGCTTCCTGCTGCAGACCTATTTTGCCAATCCGATCGCGGGACCGTTTATCCTGGGGATTTCATCCGGCGCAAAGCTTGCGGTGACGATTTGCCTTATTTTACTTTTGAATGTTTCCGGCAGCGTATCGTCCTTTGTCCTGATTGTGGCAGCCTTTGCAGGAGCCTTGTTTTCCACGGTCTGGATCCTTTATCTGTCCGGACGTGTCAAAAATATGTCTTCGATTTTGATCGGCGGCATTATGATCGGTTATGTATGCTCTGCGGCAACCGATCTCATGATTACCTTTGCGTCCGATGCGGATATCGTAAATCTCAGAAACTGGTCGCAGGGAAGCTTTTCCGGGATGAGCTGGGACAATGTACAGGTCGCTTTTCCTGTGGTCGGGGTTGCATCGGTTCTTACATTTTTTTACTCT
>DJXY01000223.1 GCA_002449915.1 Oribacterium sp. UBA6992 | reverse complement strand
ATGAAACAGAATGGGCTTTCACAGTTGTTTGTGACGGATCCGGACAGTATCTGGTATCTGACCGGGATTGACAATCATCCGGGGGAGAGGATGTACGGTCTGCTGCTTAAGGAGAGTGGTGACCATGTGCTGTTTCTGAACCGGCTGTTTCATGTGCCGGAGCCTCCATTCCGCGCGATCTGGTACAGCGACGCGGATGACTGCGTGGGCGCGCTTGCCCGGGAGGTGAATGAGGAGCATAGCCTGGGCGTAGATAAGGAGTGGACAGCGCGTTATCTTGTGCCGCTCATGAAGCGATTTCATCACCTGGATGTGGTGCTTGCGTCTGACTGCGTGGATGACTGCCGTGCGGTGAAGGATGCTGAGGAACAGCGGATTATGAAGGAAGCATCCCGGATCAATGATACAGTTATCGAGGAGGCGGCAGCCTATGTGCGGGTCGGCATGACGGAAAAGGAGCTTGCTTCCTATATAGATGCGCGTTATCTCCATTATGGCGCAAGCGAGCCCAGCTTTACCACGATCGTGTCCTTTGGGGCGAATGCAGCGGATCCCCATCATTCACCGGACGAAACGGCGCTTGAGCGCGGGCAGTGTGTACTCATTGATATGGGCTGCGTTTATCATCGGTACTGCTCGGATATGACGAGAACGTTTTTTGCGGGTGAACCGGAGCCGGAAAAGGCGCGGATTCATGATCTTGTGCGTGAGGCGAATGAGCTTGCGGAGCAGGCAATCCGTCCGGGCGTTAAATTGTCGGAGATTGATCGTGTGGCGCGGGAGCATATTGCTGCAGGCGGTTATACCAAGGAGTTTAACCATCGGCTGGGACATTTTATCGGTCAGCGGGATCATGAGATGGGAGATGTCAGTGCGGTGAGTGATATTGTTGCTGCGCCGGGAATGATTTTTTCCATCGAGCCGGGGGTATATCTTGCAGGGGATTTTGGCGTAAGAGTCGAGGATCTTGTGCTTGTGACCGAGGATGGCTGTGAGGTGCTGAATCACGTGGACAAGCACTGGCGGACCGTCGGATGAGTTTTTGCTATCTAAGGATAATTTCTGAGAAAAAGAGCAAATATTCGGGTATGTTTTGATTACAAACGTTACATAGACCGAATTGCCGTCATCTGATATGTTGCTGTGGCATATTTCACGGACATACTGTTGTAGTAGTGGTCAGGCTCTTAATCTCCAGTACTTTCATCGCAGGGAGGCCGGCAGTTTCATGGCTTGAGAGGATCAGCGGGCGGTGCTCTTTATGCCGGAAGATAAAGGAAATGACGTGCTCTCGTGTTTCGGCATCCAGACCGGTAAAGGGCTCATCCATGATAAGCAGATCGGATGTTGCGGCTATGGCGCGGACGATTGCGACGCGACGCTTCATACCGCCGGAGAGCTCACGTACCGGTTTATGTAAGGCGTCCTGCGGCAGAATTTCAGACAGCAGAGTATCTGTAGCTTTTCTGGAAAGCATGGGTGATACTGCCACTACATTTTCACGTGCTGTAAAACCCTGAAATAAACGGTCCTCCTGAAATACCATGGAAATCCTGGGCCGGAAGGGTACAGCGGGATTTTCCGCATTCGTAGTCTGCGTGCTTTTACGGAAATAGAGAATGCTTCCGCTGTCGGGTGCTTCCAGTCCCGCGAGCATGCGAAGCAGCGTAGTTTTACCAACACCGGACGGTCCGGTCAGGAGCAGGTTCTGCCTGGCAGGATCTGCGGCTTCAGAGTCCAGTGTAAAGGTCAGATTGCGTAGCACAGGATGCCCGGGATATGATTTTGAGATTTGATTTACATTAAGCTGCATGGATCGTTAGTTCCTTTTAAACTTATGGCTATGCGCCAACAATAATTTCAACATGATCTTCATCGCCGGATCAGCCGGCGGAATCCCATAAGAAGCAATTTTTCCATAAAAAACGAGAGTAGTACGATTGTGATGGTCCAGGCAAAGAGCTCGCCGGTGTCAAGATATATTTTGGCAGTATAGAGCCCGTTTCCCATAGAGCCGAGAGGCTGTCCGATGACTTCCGCAGCGATACCGCTTTTCCATGCCATACCGATGGCGGATTGAAATGCACCGTAAAGATTTGCAAAAACCGATGGCAGGTAAATAAAACGGATCCGCGCGAGAGTCCCCATGCGGAAAACATTCGCAAGCTCCAGAAGCTGCGGGTCGGTTGCACGGAGACCGCTTAAGGTCATGAGATAGATGATTGGCAGTACGACAAGGAGACTAATATAAAAGGAGAGCATTCGGTTGCCTGCCCAGATCAGGAGCATAATGACAAAGCTCGCAACCGGTACCGCCTTTAAGACGGAAATAAAAGGCTTCAGGAACTGCTCCAGGAGCGGCAGACGGTAGGCACCCCATCCGAGCAGCATGCCAATGCAGGAGCCTGCGGCAAATCCGCCGAAGATCCGCAGAGTGGAGAAGGCAATAGATGCGCGGAACAGAGGCATGGGAGCCATGTTCAGAAGCGCTTTTACTGTGTCAATGGGACCTGCCATAAGGATGCTGTTATGGATGAGCAGAGTGAGTATCTGCCAGATCAGTATCCAGAGGAAGATGATAAGGATCTTTTTCTTCATATGATTAATGCCTAAAATACATGCTCCTTTATAAAATCGATTTTCCTGTGACAGATGGTATTTTTGCTTATAACTTTCTTGTAAGTTATATTGATATTGCTGTGAAACTGAAATGGCAATGTGAATCGACAACGGAATTTTGTTTCGTAAAACATCCGTAGAACATTTTACGTTCCACATTATTGTACATTGTAAAAAGCAATAAAAAAAGTCCCTGTTTGTTTTGACTGGAGCAGGGACTTTTTAAATGGCTTTTTATGGCAGCCTTTTTACCGATATTTTATCGCTGATATTTTAAATAAAGTATCGACAAAAGTGTCAGATTTTAAAGATGGTTTCTTGTCCTATACTATGATCACTTTACATAGTAGAAGTCATCATCAGGCAGTGTACCGCCGACGGACTTTGGGTTAGCTGCATTGAGGACGGAAAGATAACTGGAGAGGTCAGCCTTCATCTCATCACCGGTGATGGCAACAATGTTACACTGGGGAAGTGCTTTCTCGGCAATTGGTGCCTTAGCGATAATGCCGTACTGGGCAACAAGAGCTGCAGTGCCGGAAACATCTGCATTCGCCTTATCGGTGCTTGCCTTATGATCTGCAAGGAACGCATCTACCTGATCCTTATGATCCGCAAGATAATCGTTTCTTACGACGGTCACACCTGTAAGGAGCTTTGAATCAGGAGAAACGGCCTGCCACTCATCGGTAAGTGAAAAGGCAATCTTGAGAGCATCGTTCTGTGCCATGGCAACAGTTACAAATGGCTGCGGCAGGATGGCAATTTTAGTAGGATCCTCCTTTAGTGTTGCGGCAATTTCCGTTGCCTCGGACTTAAACTGTACGTCACAGTCCTTGACTCCGTTTTTATCAAGGAGATAGTTTAAAACATACTCCGGAGAAGCGCCCTGACCGGTGCTGAGTACGGTTTTACCGGACAGATCCTTTACGGATTTCACGGAATCATCGCCGGTTACACAGTACAGCACGCCGAGTGTGTTGATGTCGATGACCTTGACACCCTTATTTGTTTTATTGTAAGCAACGGCTGCGACATTGGCTGGCAGCAGTGCAACGTCCAGCTTGCCGGAAACGAGCTCGCTCATGATGACATCCGGCTGTGTCTGCATTTCAAAAAGATAGCCGGATTTGCTGCCGGACTCAACATCGTGCATGAGATTTACAAGACCCATGGTGGTCGGTCCCTTGAGAGAGCCGATCTTCATGGCATCCTCTGAAGTATCACCGATTGGTGCAGTTTCAGCTTCGGATGCGGCCTGGGTAGATTCTGATGCAGCTTTGCTCTCTACGGCAGATGTTTCAGCAGCTGCACTCTCGGAAGCCTTGGTCTCGGAAGCTGCGGACTCGGTGGAAGCTTCACTACCGGCATTGGTTGTCTCCTGTGCAGCAGTTGTTGTGTTAGCAGAACCGGATGCACCGCATCCTGCCAGCAGTGCAGCAGACAGCGCAGTGGCAATCACTGCATTAAGTAAGATGTGTTTTTTCATAATGCTTTATTTCCTCCCTGTATAATCCAGTAAAATCATATGCTATTATACTGTAACCTGCCGTTTTACAGTGAATTATTTCTTGAACATTAGACGGAGGAAGCATTCGCATCCATTTGTTCCAGGACTTCTATCACCATTTTTACCTGCTCCATGGTGATGCCGGCAGCGATGCTGTTGCTCCAGTCGTTTAGCACGGTACGGATTTCCGGAAGGAGCGCATTGCCTTGATCGGTAAGGTACAGCCGGTATTGCCTGCGGTTCTTGGGGTCCCGCTCCCGGCGGAGATACCCCATGTCCTCAAGCTCCTTGCAGCTCCGCGCCATGCGGGTTTTATCGAGGCTCAGAGCATTCGCAAGATCCTCCTGATTGATGCCGGGATAGTGGCTTAGGTGAATGAGTGCCCAGAACTGGTGGTTTCTGAGTCCTGTGCTCTCCAGCTTACTGTTAATGTATGCCCGGCGCTCCCGCTCGAGAGAGCCGATGAGTCCGGTAAGATGCCGGGATGAGAAAATATTGTCGGGGTTTTTAAAATCCATTAGTCTACTGCCTCCGGTGAATGCATTCGCTGTCTGATTTCACGCATGATCATATACAGCATGGGAAGCGCAAGGATAACGCTTGCAACATCCGATGTGCTCTGTGCAATCTCGAGTCCTGTAAGACCTAAGGCGGCATTGAGAATCACAAGCAGCGGAATCAGGCAGATGCATTGGCGGGAAAGTCCCAGAATTGTTGCTGCAATGGGACGACCGAGCGCCTGGAAAAGTCCGTTGATGATCATGACCCATACATGGGCGGGAAGGACAACGCACTGTAATCTTACCATAAAAACGCCGGTTTTAATAATCTGATGATCATCTACTGTAAAAGCACCGACAATCTTTGGAGCAAGCGCATAGATCAGAGTTCCCATAAAGACGCAGATCAAAAGACCGTATCCGGAGGTTACCCAAAAAGCTTTACGTGTACGACGGTACTTTTTAGCGCCCCAGCAGTAACCCGCAATCGGCTGGAATCCCTGACCAAAGCCCAGAACCATGGAGCCCATAAACATCATGATGCGGTTGGAGACGGAAACTGCCGCAAGCACAGAGTCGCCATAACTTCCGGCATAGTTGTTGGTGATGACGCTGGAAACACTCATGAGACTGGTGCGCAGGAAGGATGGTATACCCATTTTGCCGATTTCCCGGTATATGGACCAGCTTGGAGCAAAAAAGCGGGTGGATACCTGGATCATGGATTTACCGCGGTAATACGGGATTAGGAGGATAATAAAGCTTATGACCTTGGAAAGACCTGTAGCAGCGGCGGCACCTGCAACACCCCAGTGAAATACAAAGATAAAGAGCGGGTCAAGCACAAGGTTTACGATACATCCGGAAACCATGCCCGCCATGGAGTACGTCGTGCTTCCTTCTGCGCGGAGGCATTGGGAGAGAACAGTGTTTCCGATGGTAAAGGGTGCGGAATACAGGATGTAATCTGCATAATCAATGGAATACTGTCTGGAGTTTCCGGTTGCGCCGAGGAGCATTACGAGATCTGACCGCTTAATATAGGCGGCAATAGAGATCAGCGTGATCAGCAGTAAGGATGTGTAGAATGCAGTTGACGCGACTCTGGACGCTTCGTCATATTTTTTGGCTCCAAGCAGTCTTGAGATGATGGAGGATGCGCCCATGCCGAATCCCATGCCAACGGCCCGCAGGAAAAACATAAGGGAGTTGTTGACACCGACAGCTGCGGTAGCATAGGTTCCCAGTGTACTTACAAAGTAGGTATCGGCGAGATTATAAAAGGAGTCGATCAGCATCGTGATGACCATAGGCAGTGCAATGATAGGGATGACCTTGATGATCGGTGCTTCCAGCATCAGATTATAACGCTTTTCTCTGGCTTCCATGACTTCCTTGCTGACGGCAGAATTTTCCTGCGCAGAGGTCGCCATGGAAGACTCTTGGGAATCCGAGGATAGTGCAGAGGCTTCAGATAAGTACTCTGTGGATACCCCTGGCGAGCAATCTGCAGATACTCCGGAAGAACTTTGGGATGTGGTCGATTCTGTAGATGAATGAATGAAATGCATATGTTTTACAGCCCCCTTCTATTGTAATAAGCAACTAATGCTATGAACAACTATTGCTAATAGCAACTATAAAGCCGGAATACAGAATTGTCAATATGTTGTTGCCTGAGTGCCTAAGTGCATCAGAGTCATTATGCAGGTGCTATGTAGGTACGAAAGTACCATGCAAAAACAGTATGACATTTTTTGTTTCATCGATATAATAGTAGAGGACATGCGATACCTGTAAAAAGGCTTGTCATGAAAAGTTGATGAAAGATTTTTATGGTTTAAGGGGGAGGTCAGTATGACATACGAGGAATTATTACA
>DJXY01000151.1 GCA_002449915.1 Oribacterium sp. UBA6992 | reverse complement strand
TTGCTCCGCCCTCAATAGTATTAAACACCTTGGTTGCATGGAAACTGAACATTGAAGCATCTCCGAAGTTTCCATGCAACCAAGGTGTTTAATACCATAGAGGGTGGAGCCGTTACGACGGGAAAGCCGAATCAGGAACTTATGGAAAAGCTGTATGAGCTTAAAAATTTCGGTATCCTGGGTCAGGAGGAGGTTGCTTCTGTCGGTGCCAATGGTAAAATGAATGAATTTTGCGCTGCGATGGGACTTTGCAATCTCCGGCATGTGGATGCATGGATTCAGAAGCGCAAGGCGATTTTTGAGCGGTATATGGAAGTGCTCGGCAATATTCCGGGGATTCTGCTGCCGCTTCGTAATCATAATGTCAAGTTTAACTATGCCTATATGCCGGTCAGATTCCATCAGTTTGGATTCAGCAGAGATCAGATTTACCGGAATCTTGAGAAATACGGCATTCATGCCCGGAAGTATTTCTATCCATGCATCAATGCCTATGCATGCTACCAGGGAGCGTATCATCCTGAGGATACTCCGGTGGCTAAGCTGGTTTCAGAGGAGATTTTGACGCTGCCGATTTATCCGGATCTGGAGCTTACGGATGTGGACCGGATCTGTCAGATTATCCTCAATGGAAAGCCTGACCGGGTATAGCAGATAAAAACCTATGAGCAGTAAAATCAGTATATTTAAATAAGGAAAAGCGATGAATCATCAGAGAAATGTACTTGTTACAGCCATCGGCTCTTTTTCCGCGGATGCCGTGATCCGGGAGCTTAAAAAGGCGGGAAACAGAGTCATCGGATGTGATATCTATCCGGCAGAGTGGGTGGCGCAGTCGCGGGATGTGGATGCGTTTTATCAGGCACCCTATGTCAGCGATGAGGAAGCATATCTTACGTTCCTTAAAAATCTGATTCAGAAGGAGCAGATCAGCCGGATTGTTCCACTGATTGATGTGGAAGTGGATCTTATGAACCGGGATCGGGATGAAATCGAGACCGGAGAAACCAGGATCTGCATGTCGGATGTGGATACCATTGAGCTGCTCCGTAATAAACTGGAGCTTGGGTTAAAGGTACAGGGCATTGTGAATGGGCTGGAGGATCCGGAGCTTAAAAGTCTGGTCCGGACGATCCCCAGTACCCCTGCAGAGGAAGTGGATTTTGAGAGAGTTACGCTACCGCTGATCCTGAAGCCGGTTCGGGGGCGGTCCAGCCAGGGACTGTACCGGATCCGGAAGCAGATAGAGCTTCGCGGCGCACTCACGGAGATCGAGGATCTTGGCAATTATATCATGCAGCCTATGCTGCAGGGGAATGTCATCACCGTGGATATTGTCAGAGACCATGAGGGACATTGCCTTGCGATTCCGAGAGAGGAGCTTCTGCGTACTTCCAATGGCGCGGGCTTATCTGTGAGGGTTTTTGAGGATCCTGGCTTTCAAAAGGTTGTCTGCCGGATTGCGGATGCGCTGGGAGTACTCGGATCGGTTAATTTTGAGTTTATCCATGGAGAGGGATCCGGCGTATACTATTTTATAGAGTGCAATCCCCGTTTCAGCGGAGGTGTTGCATTTACCGAGCTTGCGGGTGTGCCGGTGATTTCGGATCATATGGCAGTGTTTGACGGAGAAATCATAGATGACAGTGTGAAACCGGAGTCCGGCTTCATGACGAGGAAATATCTTGAATGCAGAATGTAAATGCAGAGCAATGTCAACAAAATAAAAATAAAGTGCTGCTGATTATCCCGGCATATAATGAAGCGGAGAACCTGCCCGGAGTTGTGGAGGATATCCTGTCTCAGAAGCAGGAGATGGACTATGTGATCGTCTCGGATGGTTCTACGGACGGTACACTGGAGCTCTGCCGGAAACAGCAGTATAACTATATTGCACTTCCCATCAATCTCGGACTTGCCGGATGCTTCCAGGCCGGGATGAAGTATGCCTATCGTGCAGGCTATACCTATGCGGTACAGTTTGATGGAGATGGTCAGCATCGCGCAGAGGATGTAGCAACCCTCCGTGCCAGGATGGATGAAGGAAATTATGACATCGTACTGGGCTCCCGGTTCCTAAGACAGAAAAAGGGCGGTTCCATGCGGGAAATCGGATCCAGGATGATTTCTGCCGCGATCCGGCTGACAACCGGTAAAAAAGTGACGGATCCTACCTGCGGTCTCAGAATTTATAATCGGCGTGTCATCGCAAGCTTTGCATACCGTCTCAATTACGGACCGGAGCCGGATACCATTTCCTACCTTATTAAAAATGGTGCGCATATTGCCGAGGCACCGGTAAGCATCCATGAGAGGCAGGCAGGCGAATCCTATCTCCGCCCCATGAACGCAATCCGCTATATGCTGCGGATGCTTGTATCTATACTGTTTATACAAAATTTCAGACATGAATAAACAAAACCATATCAGACAGGATGTGATCTGGAATGCAGCCGGAAGCCTGATTTACGCGCTGGCGTCCATGGTGCTGGCATTTTCTGTGATCCGGCTTGCAGGTCCTCGGGATGGAGGAATCTTTGGATTTGGATTTTCCACGCTGGGGCAGCAGATGTTTATCATTGCCTACTTTGGCATACGGCCGTTCCATATCACCGATATGAAAAAAGAATACAGCTTTGGAGATTATCTCCTGGCACGGAGATGCACATCGCTGCTGGCAGCCGCGGCTTCCCTTTGCTTTGTCCTTATCATGCATCAGCTTGGACAGTATGAGAACGACAAGGCATGGGTACTGTTTCTTTTATGTGTGTATAAAATCATCGACGGATATGCGGATGTCTATGAATCAGAGCTGCAGCGGCAGGACCTTCTTTACCGTACCGGTCAGTCACTTGCGTTCCGGACAACTGCATCTGTAGCTGCGCTGCTGATCACACTGGCGCTTACACATAACCTGCTTACGGCAGTGCTGGTGACCGATGGCATGCAGCTTTTAGGTACCTGGCTTTTTGCGGTCCGGATCCTTAAAAAAACCGATGCAGACTACACGGTGCACCCGGGAGCCTGGCAGAGGCTGATCCAAAATACCAGTCTTTTGTTTTTATCGGTATTTCTGGATTTTTATGTTTTTTCAGCATCCAAATATGCCGTCGATGGGAAACTGGGCTCGGAATTTTCCGGATTTTTTAATATCCTCTTTATGCCGACCTCCTTTATCTATCTGATTGCCAACTTCCTGATCCGTCCGCTCCTTACACGACTCGCGTTGGAGTATCAAAAGCCGGATCCTGACGACTTTCATAAAACCTGCCGGAGCATGCTGCTCTCGGTGCTGGGACTGGGCGCAGGGATCTCACTTCTTGCGGCGCTGTTTGGAAGGTTCGGACTGATGATTTTTGAACTGCTGCTCGGTCCCAGATACCGGGGCAGACTGATTTTTCAGTATGTACCATTCCTTTTACTGATTCTCGGCGGAGGCTTTTATGCACTTGCCAATGTGCAGTATTATATTCTTGTAACGATGCGGAAGCAGAAACTGATTTTCCTTGGGTATCTTGCAGCGGCTGTTGTGGCATTTCTCACGACAGGCGGTATCGTCCGGGAGTATGGACTTTTTGGAGCGGCGGTGTCCTATCTTCTGCTCATGCTGCTGCTGTTTCTGCTGTTTACATTCGCCGCACTCTATGCGTCGGGAAAGGCAAAAAAAAGATGAGCGTTGATGTGATCATCCCAACCTACCATCCGGGAAACAAATTCCGCGAGCTTGTCAGGAGGCTTGGCAGGCAGACCGTCCCGTACCATAGGCTCATCATCATTAATACCGAGGAAGCTGGTTTTGACGCAGCTCTCCTGGAGGGTGCCGCGAATGTTACGGTCCGCCATATTTCCCGTGCGGAGTTTGATCATGGCGCCACCCGGAATCTGGGAGTGTCGCTATCCGATGCAGAGTATTTCCTGATGATGACGGATGATGCGATACCGGCGGATATGCACCTTATCGAGCGGATGCTTAAGGCACTGGAAACGGATGCGGGGATTGCGGCAGTCTATGCCAGACAGCTTGCCTCCCGGGAGAGCTCCTTTGATGAGCAGTATGCCCGGCGCTTTAATTATCCGGCGAAGTCGCGTGTAAAGTCACTTGAGGATCTGCCGGAGCTTGGGATCAAGACCTACTTTATGTCAGATGTGTGCTGCATGTATCGGAGAGCTGTGTTCCGGGAGTTGGGCGGATTTATCCGGCATACGATATTTAATGAGGATATGATTTACTGCGCCGGGGCGATGCGTGCAGGCTACAAGGTTATGTACTGTGCGGAGGCGCAGGTAATCCATGCACATCACTACAGCGGGATCCAGCAGCTGCACCGGAACTTTGATCTGGGGGTTTCCCAGGCGGATCATCCGGAGGTTTTTAAGGGCCTAGCCTCTGAGGGAGAGGGTATCCGGCTTGTGAAGGGCAATGCCGTTTGGCTTTTCTGGTCCGGAAAGATCTGGCTGCTGCCTTCTCTTGTATGGAGATCCGGCTGTAAATTTATCGGATATCAGCTTGGAAAGCATTATCGCAGTCTGCCGCGTCCGCTTGTACGGAAGCTCAGCATGAATGTGAATTACTGGCAGAACGCTTGAAGCTGCCGGAGGACAGAGCATAATTTCAGGAGGAATGCATTATGATGACTCCATTGTTCCGCATTGTTCTCGTCATCGTCTGTGTCGGGACCTTTGCGGTTCTCATCAGTAAAATACGGAAATCCAAAGTGAGCATAGAGGAAGCGGTTTTCTGGATCCTGCTTTCGCTCATGTTTGTAATTTTTGCATTGTTTCCGGTGGTTCCGGATACACTTGCGGCACTGCTTGGCATATATTCCACAGCCAATTTTTTGTTCCTGTTTATCATTTTTATCCTGCTCATCAAGATGTTTGGTATGAGCATGCAGATCGGCATCCTGGAGGAGAAAATAAAATCCCTGGTGCAGGAGCTTGCCCTTAGAGATAAGGCGGAGAGAGATCAGGAGTTTGCGTCAGAAACGCAGAAAGAGGAGCGGACATGATCGGTATGCTGCGCAGCTTCTCGGGTACAGAGGATGCCTTTCTTATTACCTGGGCAGTTTTTCTGGGGATCGCCCTTATCATTGTTATCGGATCGGGTATATATTTACTTCTGCGGGGGAAGCTGCGGATCCATCAGATCTTTTTTATTACCGTTTTCGGGATGGGCGTGATCTTTTCCTTTGTGCTGCCACCTCTGTCGGCACCGGATGAGGTACTGCATTATGTTGGAGCCTATCAGCTCTCAAGCCAAATCATGGGACACCCGCATCCACTGCGGGACGAAAAAAACCAGCTTATGATCCGCAGAGAGGATGTCTTTATCGACGATCTCCCGGATGATGGAGATCCGGACAATGCGACCGTGGTGGGCATGCATCTGGAGAAATCAACCTATGAGGAGCTTCACAAGAGGGGACTGCTATCTACCGGGGAAAGCGGCTATACCCACACCCTGCAGCAGCCGGTGGTCACCATACCGTGCGCATATCTGTTTCCTGCCATCGGATTTACCATTGCAAGACTCCTTAAGCTCGGAGGCTTCGGCATGCTGTACCTCGGCAGATTTATGAATCTTTTGCTTTTTACACTGATGGGAATGCTGGCAGTCAGGAAAACGCCCATAGGTAAGGAGCTTATCTTTGGAGTTTCCCTGTTTCCCATGGTACTGGAGCTGGTAAGCTCCCTGTCCTATGATACCTATATCCTGGCACTTGGCTTTTATCTTACCGCGACGATCCTGGAGCTTGCTCTGTCAGACCGGCAGATCCGCTGGCAGGATGCTGCGGAGATCGGTATACTTGCGGTGCTGCTGTCTCCGTGCAAGATGGTCTATTGTGTTCTTTTTGCCGCATGCCTGATCATTCCGGCCCGGAAATGGAAAAATCCGGGATATTATCTTGCAACAATCGCATTGATCGGGGGGCTGATCGTCCTGTCGATCGTTCTTGTCAATTTCAGTCAGTTCTTCCGCTATGTGGACTTGAGCGGTACTACGGCAACGGAAGCAGAGTGGGCAGGAGAAGGTGCTGCCGCGGAAACCTATTCTCTAATGGGAACGCTGAAGACGCCTGTGATTTTTCTTAAAATACTGAGAAATACCTTCCAGATCAAGGGCGTCGAATATCTCCTTACGATGGTAGGTCACTGGATGGGCGGATATGATCCCGGGCTTACGGTGTCTGTTCCGATTGTGATTTTCTTTATTGCGGCAGTTTTATTACTTTCGGTATCGGGAACCCGTGATGAGCCGAAGCTGGGAGCCGGTAAGAGGCTCTGGCTGTTTGTGACGGTGCTTCTGCTTATCGTACTGCTTTTGACCAGTATGCTCGTTGCATATACACCTAAGGGCACGGACTATGCACTGGGGGTACAGGGACGGTATTTCCTGCCGGCGCTTCCCATGCTGCTTATTACCTTACACGGAAGATGGATGAGCGCGTCCGGCAGCAAGAGTCTGAGCCGTCTCGTCCTGAGCCTTGAGCTCCTTATGAATGGTTATATTTTACTTAATCTTTATACCATCGTTTGTCAGAGAGTCTGATTCGGTGTTATACTGAGATTCTGATACGTTAAAAAAATCTGGAAAACATATGAAAACTATGATTCATCTTATGAAAAGTATTACGGAACGGAGAAGGATGATCCTGGATCTTGCCAAGGCCGATTTCCGGAAACGATTTGTCGGTTCCTATTTCGGCATTGTATGGATGCTGGTTCAGCCGCTTGTTACGATTGCCATCTATGCCTTTATCTTTGGTCCCTATGGCTTTAAGTCGGCACCGCCGGTACCGGGGGTAAGCTATACAACCTGGTTGATTCCGGGTATTGTGCCATGGTTCTTCTTTTCCGAGGCACTCAATATGATTACCGGTATCCTGCAGGAGTATGCATATCTTGTAAAGAAAGTGGTATTTCCGGTGGAGCTTCTGCCGGTTATCAAGCTTGGATCCTGCGGCTTTGTGCATCTGTTTTTTGTGCTGGTGATGATTGTGTTCAGCATCATAAACGGACATATGCCGATGCTCTCATGGATTCAGATTCTGTACTACTCCTTTGCGGCAGCCGTGCTGGCGCTGGGACTCGGATATCTTACGAGCGCCATCAATGTGTTTTTTAAGGACATGCAGCAGATCGTAAGCATTCTCCTCCAGTTTGGAATCTGGATGTGTCCGATTATGTATGATGAGACACTGTTTACCTCCCGGGCTCCATGGGTTGCTGCTGCTCTTAAGATCAATCCGTTTTATTACATTGTTGCCGGTTATCGTGATTCTATGCTGACGGGTGACTGGTTCTGGATGCGCCCGAGGCTTACCGTGTATTTCTGGTTGGTTACTCTGGTGGTATTTTTTCTGGGTCTTAAATTTTTTATGAAGCTTCGTCCGCATTTCTCAGATGTCCTCTGATGCTGACGGATTAGGATTTGTGATGGATTATGACGATGCGTCATAGGGAGGATTGGTATGCTGCATACGCTTTGCGCCCTGCTCTCAGCGGGCTGGTTTCTGTCCTTTGGTGGTATATACCCAATGCATAGGTTAAAACGTATTTCAGATCCTGCTAAAAGGGATCAGTATGCGCTGGAAACGGTGCAGAAAGCCATGCACAGGCTTCTTAAGGTATCCGGAGTGACATTTGAGGTACAGGGACTTGAGCATGTGCCGGAGGATGAACCGGTACTGTTTGTCGGAAACCACCGCTCATTTTTTGACGTGATCATCGGATATACACTGGTCAGGAAGCCGACCGGCTTCATCGCCAAGATTGAGCTTGCCAAGGTTAAGCCTCTGAAAAGATGGATGGAATACGTCAACTGCCTGTTTCTCGATCGGGATGATCTCAAGCAGAATCTTAAGGTTATCATTGATGCCATTAAAAATGTAAGAGCCGGCAGATGCTCCTACTGGATTTATCCGGAGGGCACCAGATCCAAGGGGACAGATCCGCGGGATATGCTTCCTTTTAAAGCCGGAAGCTTTAAGATCGCGGAAAAAACCGGATGCAAAATCATTCCCGTTGCCATGACCGGCACAAGAGAAATCCTGGAGGCGCACTTTCCTAAAATCGTACCGGGACATGTCAAGGTCAGCATCGGGGAGCCGATTGTGATTTCCGTGCTCCCGGAGGAGGAGCGGAAGCACCTTGGGGAGTATACGAGAAATGTACTGATCCGATTGATCGATGATATGGAAAAGGATTAAGACGATGAATTTACTGGAAATCAGAGATAAGCTGGATGTGATCGACCGGGAAATCGTGGAGCTTTACCAGAAACGGATGGAGCTTTGCGGAGAAGTTGCAAGAGATAAAATCAGAACCGGAAAAAAGGTGTTTGATCCGGTGAGAGAGGCTCAGAAGCTGGACAGCGTTTCTGCTATGGTTAAGACAGATTTTGACAAGCAGGCGGTTCGGGAGCTGTATCAGCAGCTTATGACCTTGTCCCGCAGACTGCAATTTGAGATTATGACAGAATACGGCAAAACCTTTGATACGGGATATCGTAAGGTGGACCGGCTTAAGACGTCCGGCTGCAGAGTGGCTTACCAGGGAGTTGAGGGTGCATTTGCGCATCTCGCGGCAGTCCGCAGCTTTCATAGAGACTGCGGGTTTTATAATGTCCGTACCTGGAGAGATGCCATGGAGGAGGTCAAGAGCGGAAGGGCAGATTATGCGGTTCTGCCGATCGAGAACTCCTCGCACGGAGCTGTTTCGGATAATTTCGACCTGCTTTTGGAGTATCCGGAGCTTGCAATTGTCGCGGAAACCGATCTCAAGGTAGACCATATGCTGATGGCAAGAGAAGGAGCAAGTCTTGACAGCCTCCGCAAGGTTTACTCTCATCCGCAGGCGCTGGGACAGTGCTCGCAGTTTTTCCGGAATCATCCGGAGATCGAGGCGGTGCCGACAATTAACACTGCTGTTGCTGCAAAGCTTGTGGCAGACTCTGAGGATCGAACTCTGGGCGCGCTGGCCAGTGAGCAGGCAGCGGAGCTTTACGGACTCACCATCCTGGAGCGTTCTGTCAATCAGGATAAAAATAATACGACAAGGTTCATTATCGTAGGTGCAGAAAAGATTTTCCAAAAGGATGCGCACAAAATCAGCCTGTGCTTTGAGACAGCGCATCAACCTGGTGCGCTCTACAATGTCCTTGGAAACTTTATCTTTAACAATGTCAATATGATTATGATTCAGTCACGGCCGATCCCGGAAAAGACATTTGAATATCGCTTTTTTGCCGATATCGAGGGACGTCTTGATGATACCAATATCATCAATGCCTTAAATGGTGTGGAGGATCAGATTACCGAGCTTCGGATTCTGGGCTGCTACTGATTATTAAATTGGAAAAGGAGTGTGTACATGCCGCAGATCAATATACTGGTGGTAGATGACGAAAAGGAAATCGCCGAGCTTGTGGAGATTTATCTTGTAAGCGACGGCTATAAGGTATTTAAAGCATATAATGCAGAGGAGGGCTTAAAGATCCTGGAGGAGCAGGAGATTCATCTTGTGCTTCTGGATATCATGATGCCGGGCATGAACGGTCTTGAGATGTGCCGGAAGATCCGTACAAAGTCCAATATTCCGATCATCATGCTTTCCGCTAAATCTACGGATCTTGACAAAATCGTCGGACTTACCGGAGGAGCAGATGATTATGTGACAAAGCCTTTTAATCCGCTGGAGCTTACCGCGCGCGTTAAGTCACAGCTTCGGAGATATACACAGCTTAATCCCAATGCCTCCAATCAGTTTACAAATAATGAGATTACGATCCGTAACATGACCATCAATAAGGATAACCACAAGGTTACAATTGACGGAGAGGATATCAAGCTTACACCGATTGAGTTTGATATATTATTTCTGCTGGCTTCCCATCCGGGCAAGGTCTTTTCCACGGATGAGATTTTTGAGCAGGTGTGGCATGAAAAGGTCTATGAAGCCAACAATACCGTTATGGTGCATATCCGCCGGCTGCGCGGTAAGATGAAGGAGGACAGCCGGGAGGACAAGATCATCACGACCGTCTGGGGTGTTGGCTATAAGATTGAGAAGTAATCCGCAGTATGAAAAACGACACAGATAAACATCCGGTGGGACGGACCTCCGGCAGGGGATATATGCTGAAGCTCCTGATGAATATCGGCATCAGTACGGTAATCACGGTGATTCTCGAAATTCTGCTGGTTACCAATGTGACGGCATTTTCAGGATATCTGTATCAGACAGGAAATGACTCGCAGACCGTCGAACGCTTTGCGTTTGGATCGCTGGTCAGTGTCCTGCTTTTTGTGCTATTTGGAATTCTGATCTTTGCGATTACACTGTTTCTGATGGAGAGGAAAACTGCCCGTGATATAGAAAAAATCGCCGGAGCAGTGGAGCAGATTTCCGCGGGAGATCTTAGTACCCGGCTGGATATCGCGGGAGATGGAGAGCTCGCGGATATTGCCGACAGCATTACACGTATGGAGCGGGATATCCGGGATAAGATCGAGAGGGAGCGATCCTCCGAGCAGTCCAAAACGGATCTCATTACCAATGTGGCACATGATCTCCGGACACCGCTGACCTCCATACTGGGATATCTTGAGCTCCTTAAGACAAGAGAAAATCTCACTCCGGAGACCCGTCAGAAATATGTGGAAATTGCCTACTCCAAATCCAAAAGACTGCAAAAGCTGATTGAGGAGCTGTTTGGCTTTACCAAGCTCTCCTATGGAAAGCTTAATATGACGATTACGGATGTGGATATCGTCCGGCTGCTAGCGCAGCTTCTGGAGGAGAGCTATCCCAATTTTGAAAAAAATCATATGAGCTATGATTTTACAGCTAATGTGGATTCCCAGGTGATCCGGGCGGATGGAGATCTGCTGGCAAGGCTGTTTGACAATCTGATCAATAACGCCATCAAGTACGGAAAAGAGGGAAAACGGGTTACCGTCCGTCTCCGTGCAGATACGCAGTGGGTGCTTGTCCGGGTTATCAACTACGGCTATGTTATCCCGGAAAACGAGCTTCCGCTGATTTTTGACAAATTTTACCGTGTGGAACATTCCCGCTCATCCTCTACCGGCGGTACGGGACTGGGGCTTGCTATTGTTAAAAACATTGCGGAGATGCATCACGGTACGGTTTCGGTTTCCTCGAGTCTCGCAGGTACGGTTTTTACCGTGAAGCTCCCGGTGGAGTATCATGAAACGCCCGCGGGTAAGAGCGCAGAGCATAAGGAAAGCAAAGGGTGAATATCAGGGAAAACACAATCGGATATAGAACAGGAGATAAAAAACAGCCAGTGGCATTTTTTATGCTGCTGTTTCTTTTTATGCTTCTCTTTACGCATACCGTATGGGCGGACACCATCAATCTGGATGTTACCTACGGATATCAGAACACAGCAAAGGCAGGCAGATTTCTGCCGCTGTCCGTGCACATTGAAAATACGATGGACGAAACCTTCTCGGGGCTGATCCATGTCTATATGGCGCAGTCCGACAGCAATATCGTGGAGTATCAGTATCAAAGTATTGTGGAAGGTCAGTCAGAGAGTGATATGAATATGACGGTATCCCTGGGAACCGGAGTCAACCAGCTCCTTGTTACCGCGGAAACCCGGGATGGAGAACTCCTGGGCAGCCGCAGGATCGGGCTGGATGTGGCAGGCTCCGACGCGGAGCTGATCCTTGGACTGCTCTCTGATCATGAGGAGAAGCTTTCCTATCTTAATGGAATTGGAATCAATGAAGGACTGCTCAAGACCCGGACGGTTAACCTGGATCCTGAGACGTTGCCAACAGATGAAACAAAGCTGGACCAGCTGGATGTATTGATGATTTCTGACTATACCATGAGTCGTATGCGGGAAAATGAGGCGAATGTCATCCTGCGATGGGTAGACGGAGGAGGCATCCTGGTACTTGGAACCGGTGCTTTAGGAGAGGATGCTTTAAAACCATACTTTTCGGATCTTTTAAGCCAGCCGCTGGATCCGATGGAAATGTCGGTCAATATGGGCGAGGAGTACAACAATGGTACGCCGGGCAGCGGATCCGTGACGATGACGGCATCTCCCGTTTATCTCGCTTCCGGGCAGGAAGCACTGTTTTCCGATGTGATACCGATCATTTCTACCGTACCGCAGGGTGCAGGACTCATCGCAGTGAGCGGCTATAACTTCTGTGACATTCAGCGTTTTGCAACAGAGAACATCGGTTATGTGGATCAGCTGTTTACAGCGATTCTGGGACAAAACCGTCTGAATCAGCTCTCGGTTTCTGCTTCGGAAAAGGGCCTCGGTCAGTACTGGGATATCCAGAATCTCATGAATCAGTCGGATGTACGAAATCTCCCGGCGGTTCCACTGTATGCATTGGTGCTTGTTTTTTATGTATTTCTTGTCGGACCGGGCAGCTGGTACTTCTTAAGAAACCGGGGAGCAGCTGCATATTATCGTCCGGTGATCGTAATGTTATCTCTGCTTGCGACGATCGTGATCTGGGTGCTTGGTATGAATACACGCTTCAGCGGAACCTTTCTTACTTATGCAAGACTTGAGGATGTTTCCGAAGATTCCGTGGACGAGACGGATTTTATCAATCTGCGTTCTCCATACGCCAGCAACTACGGGATCAACATCCGGACGGAGTATTTTGTATACCCTGTGCTCAAGGGCTCCGATTATACCGGCGATATCACAGAGCTTCGTACCCGGGAAGATCTTGCCCGTACGACCATTGACTATGGCAGAGACCATACAACAGTGAACCTTAAAAATACCAGACCGTTTCGCCCGGCGTATTTTGAGCTGCATAATAAAATTCCCAATTCCGGTGGCAGCTTTACAGCGGAGCTTTCCCTCACGGACGGAAAGCTGAGCGGCACCATCCATAATGGAACCGGGAGCTCTCTTACGGATGCCGCACTATTGATTTATGGAAAACTTGTAAAGCTTGGAAAGCTGGATGCAGGGCAGACCATTGACGTATCATCTCTTGAAATTCGTAATGTAGCTGTCGGAGATCATGCTGCGATTGCCGCGCTTGTGACCGGAAGCTCTGGCAGAGGCTTTTTGGATTACTATTTGAGACATAATCTCAGTGGATACTTCAGCGGGGCACGGCTGGTGGGCTTTGTCCGGGACAATGCTCTTGGATTTCTTGAGAACCAGAGCCTGGAGTCCTATGGAGTGACCATGATGGTGTCTTCTCTACCGGTCAATACCACGGCGGGCGGTCTCTATACCTACAGTGCCTTGAGCACCAATCCGGAGGCGGACTCCGGAGATTATGACCTTGCAAGCAATACCATATCCGGATCTGTGCCGGCAGTTCTCACCTATCATCTCGGAGAGGATGAGAGCATTGTCCGGATCCGTGTGGACAGTCTGGAAGTATCCGAACGTGCTGAAAACCAGGTTTCCGAGGTGAGTCCGTTCCGCGGTTCCATGAGCTTTTATAATTACAGCACCGGTGGATTTGATGTGATTGATGTGGGGAAGGATGGCATCCTGTCAGGAGAACAGCTGACACCATACCTTAATGCGGAAAATGTACTCAAGGTGCGGTTTGTTTCAAGAGGCGACAACAGCGGATCACTGACCAGGGAATATCTCCCGATGCTGTATGTCACTGCGGAAGCAAAGCACGACCAGCCGCCAAGAATCGAGTATCCCCTGACAATACTGGAGCAGGAAGACCCGGAGGATACTTCGGATCCATCGGAGACAGCGGAATCGGGAGAGAGCTCAGGAACATCGGAAACAGCAGAATCGGGAGACATCCCAGGAACATCGGAAACAGCAGAATCGGAAGACATCCCAGAAACATCGGAA
>DJXY01000047.1 GCA_002449915.1 Oribacterium sp. UBA6992 | reverse complement strand
GCTCTGAATGGAGCAGTTCGGCTTCACGGCGATGAATCCCCGCTTGGTTCCGAGACGTTTCTTCTGATCCTTTATGATCTCAAAATGCTCCGGATTGATCTCCGGTATGACCATCGGTACATCCGGTGTCCAGCGGTGCGCGGAATTGTTGGATACGACCGGAGTTTCCGTCTTTGCGTAGGCTTCCTCGATGGCGCGGATCTCATCCTTTTTCATGTCAACTGCAGAGAATACAAAGTCTACATCTTTGGCGACTTCTTCCACCTTGCTGACATCCTTTACTACCATCTTTTTTACGACTTCCGTCATTGGGATATCCAGCTTCCATCGTCCGTTCACTGCTTCCTCATATGTAAGTCCTGCAGAACGAGGGGATGCTGCAAGTGTAGTCAGTTCAAACCATGGATGATTTTCAAGCAGAGTAATGAATCTTTGTCCAACCATACCTGTTGCACCAAGCACAGCAACCTTCAACTTCTCCATATTTGTATCTCCTTTTTTATCGCCTGTTTTATAAATACTGTATAAGCATATTTAATCACTATTTATAGTACTAAATATGACAAATAGCAACAAGCGATTTTTCATATAAGCCATAAACTGCATACATCAATGCTTCGTACCCCTGGTGGCTCTTCCCGCCATCCGGAGACGGTTCAGCTGCAGCGTCTTATCACTTACCTTCACTTCCACAGGTTCAGCACCGAGAAGATAGAACTGCTCCAGCTCATCCTCCTTACCGAGACGGATGCCTGCAACACCTCGTGCATTCTTTTTCTGGAGAGGGATCTCCTCCAGAGAGCATTTCAGGAAATATCCATCCCTGCTTCGGAAAACAATATCCGTTTCATCATTAAGAACCGCAATCTGACAAACCCGGTCTCCCTCTCCGAGCTTTGTTGCGGAAACCAGCCGGTTTGCCGTGTCAAATTCCGAGGTTTCAACCTTCTTAACCATGCCGGAGCGGGTTGCAAAAATCAGCGTCTTATCAGCGAGCTCTGATTTCACGGATGCGAATATGATTTCCTCCTCGCTCGCACTATATTTACTGATATTGTCTACCGGCACGCCTTTATCCCGGAGCTTGCCAAGCGGCACATCCTGAAGCTTGATCTGATGCATATTACCCTTATCCGTAAAGAACAGCACCCGGTCCGTATTCATAGCCGGGAAAATAAAGCGGTTCTCCGTATCCACTGCTTCCTGGTTTCTAAGATACGTAGCTTCATCCATCAGCTTACAATATCCGAATTTGTCCTGGATATAATAAACCTTCATCTCCTGCACCTGCGTCTCGTCATAGACCGCCTCTTTGCCGTCCTCAATCAACGTACGTCTTGGTACCGCATATTTTGTACGGATCATCATAAGATCCTCGGACAGCACTTCATTGGCCTTGGATCGGGACGCAAGGATCGACTTGTACTCCTTGATCCGTTTTAAGGTCTCTCTGTGCTGCTTCTGTAGTTCAATGAGTTCGAGACCGATCAGCTTGCTGAGACGCATATCCAGGATTGCCTGTGCCTGACGCTCCGTAAAGTGGAAGCCCTCAATGGTTTCCCTGTACTCCTGATCTCTTGCCCGAAGCGTGATGCCCTTCATATTTCCGCTCATAAGTGCAGCTTTGGCTTCTGCCTGAGATTTACTGCTGCGTAAGAGCGCAATGATGGCATCAATCAGATCCACCGCCTCGATGAGACCTTCCTGCACCTCTTTTTTGGAAAGCTCCTGTTCCAAAAGATTATTATACTTATGCTCAATAATTTCATACTGGAACTTGAGATACGCCTTAAGGATCCCCCTAAGCGTCATGGTTTCCGGACGACCCTCATTGATTGCAAGCATATTAACGCCAAAGGTGTCCTCAAGCTTTGTCTTTTTATAAAGCACGTTCTCGATGCGCTCAATATCCGCACCGGTCTTGAGCTCCAGCACGATCCGGATGCCGTCTTTACCGGACTGGTTGGAAATATCCACGATCTCCGGCAGCTTCTTGTCCTCTACCAGCTGCGCGACATCCTGCATAAACTTCATGATGCCCTGCCCGATCATCGTATACGGGATCTCCGTCACGACAAGCTTATCACGGTCGGACCGTCCTTTTTTAGGCTCAAAGCGAAGCTTCCCCCGGAGCTTTAACTTGCCTGTGCCGGTCCGGTAGATATCCACAAGCTCTGACTTGTTGGCAATGATTCCTCCCGTCGGGAAATCCGGTCCCTTGAGATACTGCATCATCTCTGCCGTCTCCATCGCCGGATTACGCAGATATGCCAGGATCAGATCGATAATCTCGCCCAGATTATGAGGCGGTGTAGAGGTTGCCATGCCAACAGCAATACCCTCAGAGCCATTGAGTAGAAAATTGGGAACTCTCGCCGGAAGCACCACAGGCTCCTTCAGCTTCTCATCATAGTTTGGCTGAAATGGCACTGTACTGTTAAGGTCCTGCAGCATACAGTCCTCGGTAAACTTTTCCAGCTTGGCTTCCGTATATCTGGGTGCAGCTGCAGAATCACCCTCGATCGATCCGAAATTTCCCTGTCCATGGACCAGCGGCTGCATCCGTTTAAAGCCCTGCGCCATTACAACCAGAGTATCATAAATAGAGGAATCTCCATGCGGATGATATTTACCCATGGTATCACCGCAGATTCTTGCGGATTTATATGTCGGACGATCTGAGTTGGCATGAAGCTCATTCATGTCATACAGCACTCGCCTTTGAACCGGCTTCAGTCCATCTCTGATATCCGGTACGGCACGGGCGGTAATGACACTCATGGAGTAATCCAGATAGCTTTTCTGCATCTCCTC
>DJXY01000055.1:3250-9250 GCA_002449915.1 Oribacterium sp. UBA6992 | reverse complement strand
TGGATGGCGCAATTTCCGCAATTTCCGCACTTCTTGCCGAGCGGATGGATCCGAGAGTCCGAAATTACGCCATTCCCTCGCACATACCAAGAGAAACCGCCGGCAGGGAAGCATTAAAGGCACTCGGCATTAAAAAGCTTGCCATGATTGATGGAAATCTTGCGCTCGGAGAGGGATCCGGTACCATGCTGCTGCTTCCGCTTATCACGATGGCAGAGCATATTTACCGTGAGATGGGAAGCTTTGATGACTACAATATTGAGCCTTATAAGCGATACCAGGAGAAAAAATGATACATCTTATTACCGGCGGAGCCGGATCCGGCAAGTCAGGCTATGCAGAGCATTTGATACAGAAATTTGCAGTACAGGTTCCGGAAGCAAAAAAGATCTATATTGCAACTATGCATCGGAATCAGGATCCGGAGACCATCCGGCGGATCCAACGGCACCGGGAGCAGCGAGCCGGCATGGGATTTAAAACCCTGGAGTGGGAAATTTTGCCGGACATTGATGCGAATGCCTCCGGCGCGGAAACAACGTGTTTGTCAAAGTCGTATATTTTGCTGGAGGATCTCTCTAATCTTTTAGCCAATGAAATGTTTCTCCCCGCCGGGCATATGAAATATGATAAGGACCGGCTTTGGATGAGGGCGGAGGAAACGTTGCTTACACCGATTACAGCACTCTCCAGGCAGGCTAAGGAGCTTGTGATTGTCAGTAATGAGATTTTCTCGGATGGGATCAGGTACGATCCTGATACGGAGAGATATATTTCGCTGCTCGGAAGGCTCAACCAAGGCATCGGACAAGAGGCGGCAACGGTAACAGAGGTTGTCGCCGGCATTCCGATCCGGTGGAAAGGATAAAAATGAAATCGATGATTATCGCGTTTTCCATGTATTCCAGGATACCTATGCCAAGGGTTTCGTGGAGCAGAGAAAGCATGAAGTACAGTATGTGTTTTTTTCCTCTGGTCGGGGCAGTCATCGGGGTTCTGAGTGTGCTTTTATATAAGCTTATGATTTTTCTGAGCTTCCCCGGATCCATAAGAGCCGCTGTGCTCCTTGCGGTACCGTTGCTGGTTACCGGAGGGATTCACATGGATGGATTTTTAGATACGATTGATGCGATCAAGAGCTTCCGTACAAGGGAAGAGAAACTGCAAATCCTTAAGGATCCGCATTGTGGTGCCTTTGCGGTAATCTTCGGAGCGTTTTATCTTGTGCTGGAGTATGCATTTTTGCAGGCGGCGGATGCTGATACTGTAAAGATCATTGCTGCATCCTACGCCTTATCAAGGATTTTATCCGGAATCTCGGTGGTTCGCTTCCCAAAGGCTAAAAAGGATGGCACGCTTCGGAGCTTTGCCGATGCAGCAGACAGGAGAGTCTACCGGATCCTCCTTATGGAGCTTATCGTAATGCTTCTTGTCCTGCTCTATATGGATCCGCTTCTCGGAGCTGCGGCGATGGTGTCTGCGATGCTTGTGTTTCTCTATTACTGGTTCATGTCCCAGCAGAGCTTCGGAGGTACGACGGGGGATCTTGCCGGATATTTTTTAAGTCTCTGTGAGCTCTGGATGCTGATTTTGGTGACTATTGTTTCATTATTACGAGGAGTGCTGCTTACATTTCTGCAGTAAGTATATATAGAGAGGATGATGTATGATACTGATCATCGGCGGTAAGAGCCAGGGAAAAAAAGCATTCGCAGCTAAAGAATTTCCGGAATACAAGGTAGTGGAGCAATACCAGGAAACGGTACGTAAGCAGATGCTGGACGGTCTTGACCCGATGCAGGAGGCTGAGAAGCTGCTTTTACAGGGTGATGAGCAGCTTCTTATCATCACGGATGAGATCGGCTGCGGGATTGTTCCGATGGACCCGTGGGAGAGAGCGTACCGCGAGACGGACGGCAGGGTCAACGGTTATCTTGCAGAGCATGCGGAATCGGTTTACCGGGTGCTCGCCGGGATTGCGATGAAGATAAAATAGCCGGGAGTTAGCTTCTGATCATAAGTGGGGAAACAATGATGAATCAAAGTACGCGGGGCATATATCTTATACGGCATGGCATGACGAAAGGAAATCTTGAGCACCGCTATCTCTCTTATACGGAGGAAAGCATCCTGCCATCGGAGGAAACCTTACTTAAAGCTTTCCGTGTGACGCATCGCGAATGTCTTTTAAGGGAGTTTGACCCGGAAAGTACCAGTTTGGTGCTTAGCCCCAGGAAGCGCTGCATGGAGACGGCGGAGGTCCTGCTGCCGGAGCTGCGGGACCATGATGTCATGGTAAGAGAATGCCTTAGCGAAATGGATTTTGGCGCGTTTGAATATGAAAACTATGAGAGTCTGATGTCAGATCCTGAAAAACAGGCATATTATCAGCACTTCATTGACTCCGGAGGAGAACTCCCGTTTCCGGAGGGAGAGAGCAAGGCGGAATTTATTACTCGTGTAAGTGACGGATTTTGTGATATACTGCAGGAATTATGGCATTCGAATGTTAAAACCATCTGCTTTGTCGTGCATGGCGGGACAATCATGGGGATTCTGGACCGATTTTCGTGTCCGCGGCGGTCGTATTTTGACTGGATGTGCGGATGTCTTGAGGGCTATCGTATGAACGCATGTATGGAAAATGGGCTGCCGGTGCTTACGGAAATTACAAAGGTGACGTTACGTAAATGAAAGATCGTATTATAATTCTGCTTCTTGCATCGCTCCTGGATCTTTTACTGGGAGACCCGCATGTGCTTTATCATCCGGTGCAGGCGATGGGGGCACTGATTCAACTCCTGGAACACGTGCTTCGCCGCATGCTACACATTCGCCCGGAAAAAGAAGCAGATCCATGGAAAAAAAGAATCGCGGGTTTTATAGTTGCGCTGCTTGTGCCGGCGATCTCTGCCGGCATTACCGTAGCTTTATTGTTTGCAGCCGGAAGTCTGCATCCTTTTTTAGCCAGACTTTTATCTGTCTGGATCTCTTATCAAATGCTCGCGGCGAAATCCTTATACCAGGAGAGCATGAAGGTCTATGACGCACTGAAAAGGGATAAGCTTGAAGATGCCCGGAAGGCGGTATCCGGCATTGTCGGGAGGGATACGGCTGTGCTGTCAAAAGCCGGCATCATCAGGGCAGCGGTAGAAACGGTAGCGGAAAACACATCCGATGGGGTGATCGCACCGTTATTTTACATGATCCTTTTGGGACCGATCGGCGGAGTTATATATAAGGCGGTGAATACGATGGATTCCATGATCGGCTATCGCAATGACCGGTACTGGTATTTCGGTACGGCAGCCGCTCGTCTGGATGATCTTTTTAATTTCATCCCTGCAAGACTTTCCGGGCTTTTGATGGTTGAGGCGTCGTTTCTGCTCCGGTTGGATGGTAAAAATGCGTGGAAAATCCTTCTTAGGGACCGAAAGAAACATAAAAGTCCCAATTCAGCGCATACGGAAGCGGCATGTGCCGGTGCGCTCGATATAAGTCTTGCAGGAGATGCGCAGTATTTCGGCAAGCTTGTGCATAAGCCGGTACTTGGGGAGGCTCTACGGGAAATTGAACCGGAGGATATTGTCCGTGCCAATCGGCTGATGTTTATGACGGCGTTTCTCGGTCTGTTTCAGGCGATCGTGATCCTCTTGATACTACGTCTGCTTGTACCAGATTTTATTATACCAAGACTTCTTGCATCAGGATTTCTTGCACCAGATCTTCTTGCGCCGGGATATTTTTTATATTGACGGGGTGCCTTAAGCTTATAATTTGTCACATGGAACATGTTTTTGAAGCATATTCAGAATCACATTTAGAATTATATTTAGAACAAAGCGATGGAAACATATGTGCATGGCGGTGATATTTACCGCGACAATATTGAGATGGACTTCTCGGCAAATATCAATCCTCTGGGGATGCCTGAGGCTGCGATTGAGGCGGCTATTACGGGGATCCGAAGGTCCGTGCATTATCCGGACTGGAAGTCGGAAACGCTGGTAAAGGCGATTTCCGCGTTTCATGGGATACCGGAGGATGAGATCCTACCGGGCAATGGTGCTGCTGAGCTGATTTATGCCTTGTGCCTCGGATTCCGCCCGGAGAGTGCCTGGGTCCCGGCTCCCGGCTTTCAGGAATACGAAGCTGCGCTTACAGCTGTCGGGGCATCCGTGCACAGGATCTTTTTAGAGGAGAGCAATGGATTCCGGGTCGATCAGAGTAAGGATGTCATTGATGTACTTCTTAAGGACCCGGATATCGCAGGAACATGTACGAAAAATGGACCGGAGGGAAGCAGACTGGCAGAAACGACGCCCAAGCTGCGAATGCTGTTTCTCTGTAATCCCAATAATCCGACGGGACAGCTTCTTAGCAAAACGGTGCTGAAGGAGATTCTTGCTTATACGGAAAAACATCATATTATGGTTGCAATGGATGAATGCTTCCTGCCGTTTCTTCCGGATGAGCAGGAATACAGTATGCTTTCAGAGCTGGAAAACTATCAAAACCTCATTATTTTCCGTGCATTTACCAAGATTTACGGGATGCCGGGGTTAAGACTTGGATATGCGGTATCAGGAAACCGGGAGATCCTTCATAAGATGCGCCGGGTGCTGCAGCCATGGAATGTGTCGATCCCGGCACAGATGGCTGGGACTGCCGCTTTGGGCGCAGAGGATTTTTTAACGGAGACCAGAGTACTTGTAAGGAAGGAGCGGGAGTACCTTGAGAACGCATTGTCGCATGGACTTGCAGAGAAGGTTTATCCCGGCTCTGTGAATTATGTATTCTTCCGAAGTCGTCTCGATTTAAAGGAAAAACTCAGAGAAAAAGGCATTCTGATCCGCTCCTGTGGAAATTATGCGGGACTGGACTCAAGATATTTCCGGATCTGTGTGAAAACGCATCCGGAAAATGAAATGCTGATCCGGAAATGGAAGGAGATTGTATGGCAAAATCCATTATGATCCAGGGCACGATGTCCAATGTCGGTAAAAGCTTCCTTTGCGCCGGACTTTGCCGTATCTTCCATCAGGACGGCTACCGGGTTGCTCCGTTTAAGTCACAGAATATGGCGCTAAATTCTTATATTACGTCAGAGGGACTGGAAATGGGCAGGGCGCAGGTGGTACAGGCGGAGGCGGCAGGTATTGCACCATCGGTAAGGATGAACCCGATCCTTTTGAAGCCGACCGGAGATATGGGATCACAGGTCATCGTCAATGGAGAGGTTGTCGGAAATATGCGTGCTTCGGAGTATTTCCGGTACAAAAAAGAGCTGATCCCTGTCATCCTTAAAGACTATGAGGAGCTCTCGGAACAGAATGACATCATAGTCATTGAGGGCGCAGGGAGTCCTGCGGAAATCAACCTTAAAGAGGATGATATTGTTAACATGGGGCTCGCCGGGATGACCGACAGTCCTGTGCTTCTGGTCGGAAATATTGATCCCGGAGGAGTCTTTGCCCAGCTCATCGGGACGCTTGTCTTGCTGGAGCCGGTAGAAAAAGAGCGGGTTAAGGGCTTTATCATAAACAAGTTCCGGGGAGATCCGGGGATACTTGCGCCCGGGCTTCGTATGCTGGAAGCAAAGGCAGACAAAAAGGTGCTGGGGGTTGTTCCATACATGGATATGCAGCTTGAGGATGAAGACTCTCTCTCAGAGGTTCTGTCTCATAAAAGCATCCATGGTGACATCGATATTGCCGTGATCCGACTGCCGAGGATTTCCAATTTTACAGATTTTGAGGCTCTCGACACAGATCCATCGGTCTCGGTGCGTTATGTCTCATCTCCTAAGGAGCTTGGCAATCCGGATGTGATCATCATCCCCGGCACAAAAAATACGATAGAAGATCTTATGTGGCTTCGCCAGCATGGTCTGGAAGCTAAAATCTCCAGTGCCTACCAGAAGGGCTGCATCCTGTTAGGAATCTGCGGCGGGTATCAGATGTTCGGCGAATGGATTCTGGATCCGGAGGGGCTCGAGAC
>DJXY01000055.1:0-3182 GCA_002449915.1 Oribacterium sp. UBA6992 | reverse complement strand
GGCAGCCGCGTCCGCGGTATGGGGTATCTGCCCATGACAACAGAATTTGCCCATCAAAAAACGAGAACTCTGGTTCAAGGCAGAACGGGGAGCTTCCAGGGACCATTGGCAGGCTTATCTAATCTTCCGGTATCCGGTTATGAAATTCATATGGGTAGAAGCGAGAGGAGAGATTCGGGTACTGCATGCAGCTCTTTTGCGGATATCCGCGAAAGAACGCATGGTTCAGATCTGCCTCGTCCGGATGGCATGCTGAAGGATCGTGTTCTGGGAACCTATCTGCATGGCATATTTGATGAAAGTGCATTTCGTACCGCTTTTGTCCGGATACTTCGGAAGCAGAAAGGACTCCCTCCGGATAAATCGCAAAATTCCGGTTTGGATTACAGAGCATACCGGGAACAGCAGTATGATAAGCTGGCGGACGTCCTGAGAAATTGTCTTGACATGGAGGAAATTTACCGCATTATGGGGATCAAGAGATGATACAGATTTATGATGGAAATGGAAAAGGTAAAACAACAGCTGCGATTGGTCTTGCCGTCCGTGCTGCCGGACATCGGATTCCGGTATTGTTTATACAGTTTTTAAAGGATGCGCACAGCGGGGAAATATCTGTGCTGCGGCATATTCCCGGTGTGCATGTGCTGCATGCCGAACATTTTTTTGGCTTTTCCTTTCGGATGACGGAGGAGGAAAAGGAGATCAGCCGCGAGGAGTACCGGGGACTTTTAACGAGCGCTGCGCTCTTTTTAAGCGAGCATACAGAGAAAATTCCGGATGGCAGCAAGAACTCAGCTGAACTGTGTCTCCTTAAAAATCAGGCTGCGAATAAAGATCCGTATGATATGAAGCATCAGGGTAATGGCAAAAACCTGAATGATAGAGACAGTGCTTCCCCCGACTGTTTGATTGTACTGGATGAGGTCTTACATGCGGTAAACACAGGGCTTCTTGAGGAATCGGAGCTGCTGCATTTTCTGGATGAGGCAAAGTGCTCTCTCGGTGCGGAAATCGTGCTCACGGGCACCGATCCCGGAGAGGAAATCAGCAAAAGAGCAGATTATATCTCTGAAATCCGGAAGGTCCGGCATCCATTTGACCGTGGAATCCTTGCCAGAAAGGGAATAGAGGAATAGTCAGCACCAAAAGAATCTTATAATAGTCAGCACTGAAAGGACCTTATTTATGGAACAGGAAATCAAGCTCCTTCATATAGAACCAAAAGACATTGAGCATCGCAGCATGGAAATCATTTCAGACACGATCCGTCGGGAGTATCCGGAGAGGATGATCCCGCAGGAGCTTCTGCCGGTTATGCTGCGAGTGATCCATACGACCGCCGATTTTGAGTACCTTGATACAATGACATTCACGGATGGTGTTGTAAGCATTTTATCCGATGCGCTCCGACAGGGTGCTGTTGTTGTAACAGACACAGAAATGGCGCGGGCAGGCATCAATAAACGCAGGCTCTCTCAATATGGAGGCGAAGTACGCTGCTTTATGTCAGATCCCGAGGTTGCAAGGGAAGCTAAGGCACGGGGAATTACCAGGGCGGCTGTCAGCATGGAGCATGCAGCACATATCCAAAAGCCTGTCATCTTTGCGATTGGCAATGCCCCGACGGCGCTCATCAGCCTTTATGAGCTTATAGAGAAGCAGCAGCTTCACCCGGTCGGTATCATTGCTGTCCCGGTTGGCTTTGTGAATGTTGTTGAAGCCAAGGAGCTCATTTTATCGTTAAAGGATACCCCTTCTATTGTTGCAAGAGGGAGGAAGGGCGGAAGTAATGTAGCTGCCGCCATTGTTAATGCAATGCTGTATCAGCTGCCAGAGAAATAGTATTGTGTAGAGGAGAAACTTTATGAAGGAAATCTTTCCAAGATCTTATGCGGCTTTTCACTGCATCGGTGGAGACTGCAGCAATACCTGCTGTCAGGAGTGGAAAATTACCGTAGATGAGGCATGCTTTCAGCGATGGAAGCATTTACCGGTCCCGGAGACGTCTGCACACGCACAGACGGCAAAAGACAGGAAGCTTTCTTTTCATACGGAGATCAGGGATGGCGTGAGAGTAATCCGTCTTAATTCTGAGAGAAAATGCCCGTACTTAACGGAAAATAGACTTTGCAGTCTTGTAATTCGCTATGGAGAGGAGGTTCTGCCGTATACCTGTGATGTCTTTCCCCGGCAGTATCATGAATTTCCAGACCGGATCGAGCGATCTTTGGTTTCATGCTGTCCGGAAGCTGTGGATCTTTTGAAAGAACCGGGATCGATGACATTCGCAGACTACTCGGTACAAGATAAAACAGGAGACTGGAAGCAGGATCTCAGAAATCTTGCCATGGAATACCTCATGGACGAAGCGTGTACTCCGGAAACGAATCTGAAACGATGCTTTTTTGTACTTCTGGATGTGGCAGACCGCAGGAAGCGGGAAGTGGAACCGGAATTAGGACGCTACCGGGAGCCTGGATTTTTAAACGAGCTATTGACTGCAATCGAAGGTCTCCCGGTAACAATAGATAGCATACTTGAGAGAAATGAGCTGTTTCTGGATCTCACATTTGAATATCACAAACAAGGCATGTATCGCAACTGGCTTCCTTTACTGATCCGGCAGGCGGAAATACTGGAAGTTAAGCTCACGCAGGATGAAAAGACCGGTGACAATAGTATACATACAAAATACCGGGCCTATAGAGAAAGCATGCGGCAATACGATACGCTTTTCAGAAGCTTTCTGGGATCCGAGATTTTTACCAGCATGCTGCTTCCGGAATCAGAGTATCCGGACATGGTGATGATGTATGAGTGGATCACGATGGAATATGCCGCAGTGATGCATGCCTTGTTTCTTTTATATAGCAGTAAGTCTTCACTTTCCTATGAAGATGTCCGGGACCTTCTTGTAACGATTACGAGGATCACCGGCTTTGATGAAGATGATATTTCTGATTATATGAAGGAGAGCTTTGCAGCTCCGGTCTGGGAGTGGGGGTATTATGCCCTTGTTACGGGATAATCCCCCAGAGTCCCCGGATTGGAGTAAGCGTTAAATAACAAAACAAGTGATAAAAAAGCTTAGCTATACAGATCAGTGTACCCAGACGCCGTCTGCATTAAGCGTATAACCGTCCGGGGTTATGGTGCTGAACCACATATTGCCATTGGTC
>DJXY01000079.1 GCA_002449915.1 Oribacterium sp. UBA6992 | reverse complement strand
GGCGGGTTTTTACTTTCCTTTTTCCGCTCTATGCTTTCCACTACAGCTTCCCTCGGAAACGGCTGAAAGGACTTCATAAATTCCACAGCCTTTTCCTGCTTTAAAAATCCATTATTTTTGTATAGATCCGTGGGCGCATATTTCGTTGAAGAATCCGAGCTTCTGAACTCCGCGCGGAAGTTTCCGTGCTTTACATCGGTATCCGCCTCTCCGGGAGCAAACATACCATTGATCTTGTAAAAGCTTGTTTTCTGGAAGGAACGGATTTCCTCTTCCCTGCGGACAATCATCCCAAGCACACAGGTCATGACTCTGCCGACAGAAATCACGGTGTTTTTGTCTCTGCCTAGGTGTCTTGAAAGCGTTTTACCATACTTTAATGTGAGAGCCCTTGAGAAATTGATGCCCATAAGGTAATCCTCCTTGGCTCTGGAAAACGCTGCCGCGGACAGATTATCATACTCTGTATCCGGCTTTGCCTCCCGTATCCCCCGGAGGATCTCCTCCCGGGTCTGAGAGTCAATCCATACCCGCTTTTTCTCCTTACCACTCACCTTTGCCATCATGTCTACAAGGCGGTAAATGTATTCCCCCTCCCGTCCCGAGTCTGTGCAGATATAAATCGTAGAAACGTCCTCACGATGCAGAAGTCCGGATACAATGTCAAACTGCTTCTTGACCGAGTCAATGATCTCATAGCGGAACACCTCTGGGATAAACGGCAGAGAATCAAATCTCCACCTCCGGAGGCTCTCATCATACTTATCAGGATAGGACATCGTAACGAGGTGTCCCACACACCAAGTGACAATGTAGCGATCCGTCTCGATATAACCATCCCGACGACTGCGAGACGGATCAATATCCAGTGCCTGGGCAAACTGCTGAGCCACAGAGGGCTTCTCGGAAATAAATAAATCTTTACTCAAAACAGAAACTTACTCCACAGAAAACTGATAAACGGTTACAGTATCATAAACATCTCCGGATTTTACAAGAGATGTCGGAAACTCCGGGTGATTGATCGCATCCGGATAATGTTGTGTTTCAAAGCAGTAGGACGTTCTCGGTCCATAATGCACGCCATTTTTACATGCCGGCTCTCCCGGACGGTCATTGTGCATACCATTGGCAGTATAAAACTGCAGTCCCTCCCGGTCTGTCATAACCTGCATTTTGATACCGGACTGCTCTGCATATGCAGATGCAGCAAGACGCAACTGTCCGTCAAAAGCATTGATACAGAAGTTCTGATCAAAACCACCTGCATGATTCAGCTCGTCAAAATCCGCATTAATATCCTGAGAAATTCTCTTTGGCTTCCGGAAATCAAGCGGTGTTCCTTCAACCGTACGGAGCTCTCCTGTCGGGATGGAATGCGCATCCGTCACTGTAAACTGATCTGCATTGATCCATACAATCTGATCTGTTGCGTCTCCGCTGTCATGCCCGTTTAAATTAAAATATGCATGATTGGTGAGATTAAAGACGGTGTCCTGGTCTGCCTTAGCCTCATAATGGATCCGAAGTGCAGTATCCTCCGTAAGCGTATACGTGACGCTGATCTCGGCATTTCCCGGAAAACCCTGATCACCATCCGGCGAATGCAGGCGGAAACAAACATAGCTTTCCTCTGCGTCTGTCCCGGTTTCTGCCTCCCATAAACGGTTTCTGTAAAAATCCGGTCCGGAATGCAGATTATTGATTCCATCGCTGTTTTTGCCGAGCTCATACTTCTTGCCGTTGATCTGGAACACCGCTCCACCGATCCGATTGGCATTGCGTCCGACCGGTTCTCCCATATGTCCCGGGTTTACCAGTAAGGTTTCAACCGTATCAGCACCGCACAGAACATCTCTCATCGCTCCACTTCTATCCGGTACAAGCATCGTGAGCCAAATGCCACCGAGGTCTGTAAAGGATGCCTCTGCATGCGATGAATTGCTCAAGCTGTACCTGTTCACATCCCGTCCATCCGGAAGCCTGCCGATTTTGGTTTTTGTAACTGCCATGGAAAATTTCCTCCTGTATTTTATATCTTTTTATATCTTTTTCGTTTTAGCCTTCTTCATCATCAATTCATCATCGTTAATTGATCATTCATCCTGGCTGCAAGATCCAGCCTGTCCGGAAAAATTTCCTGAGCCTGCCTGGTTTCGCAGAAAAAAATACGGGAATTCGTCTTTATAAACGCATTCCCGATCTTTTTTATAGTATTATATTACTTTTTTGTGATATATCCAAGCTTAACCAGCATTTCTGCAGATTCCACGCCGCCGCCTGCTGCCCCACGCAGGGTGTTGTGGCTGAGACCTACAAATTTCCAGTCATAAATTGTATCTTCACGTAAACGTCCGATTGAGATGCCCATTCCTCTCTCAAAGTTTACATCAAGCTTAACCTGCGGCCGGTTGTCATCCTCCAGATACTGGATAAACTGCTTTGGCGCAGACGGCAGTTCGTACTGCTGCGGAAGTCCCTTATAATTTACAAGTCTGTCAATCAGTTCCTCCTTGGATGGATTTTTACGGAACTTGACAAATACCGTTGCCGTATGACCATTCAGGATCGGAACACGGATACACTGGCTGGAAATCACAGGAACTTCTGCCGGTACAATCTCAGATCCCTCAATATGTCCCCAGATACGCAGCGGCTCTTTTTCAGATTTCTCCTCCTCACCGCCGATATATGGAATAATATTTCCGACCATCTCCGGCCAGGACTCAAAATTCTTTCCGGCACCGGAAATTGCCTGATAGGTAGATACGATAACTTCATATGGTTCAAATTCCATCCACGCCGAAAGTGCCGGTGTATAGGACTGTATAGAACAGTTCGGTTTTACAGCAATAAAGCCATGGGTGGTGCCAAGACGCTGTCTCTGTGCCTCGATGATCTTATAGTGTTCCGGATTAATTTC
>DJXY01000048.1 GCA_002449915.1 Oribacterium sp. UBA6992 | reverse complement strand
ACGGCTTAGAAGGCCGTTGCTCTATCCAGCTGAGCTACGGACTCACATGATGTCGTCTCAGCGACTCATATATATTAGCCAATCCGCCTTAGAATGTCAATACCAAAAAGAAAATTTTTCAGATTCCGTCTTTTACCGTCTTCTACACTTTTATATGGTAGTTATAATAACCTTTTAAACTACTTCTCATTCAGCTTTCCTTATAGTACGCCTGACTGTAAAACAGCTCTCCGTTATCCAGGATTTCAATCAGCATAAACGATGGACGGCGGTCCACCTGTCTCGGATAGCTGATGGAACCGGGATTCACGCACATAACACCATTGACTTCATGCTGAAACGGACGATGTGTATGCCCGAAAAACGCGACATCACAACCCCTTGTCCTAGCTTCGTCCGCAAGGATACTGACATCCATGCTGACACCATAATTATGTCCATGGGTCAGGAAGCATTTTTTATTGCCAAGTGTAATTTCCAGTTCCCTGGGCAGATCCGAGAAATAATCGTTGTTTCCCTGTACAAAATAACAGCTAACGTCATTGCCGGCATACTGGCGGAGACTATCCTCTGATCCTTCGACATCGCCAAGATGTATCATAATGTCAATCGGGCGCACCATATCAATAACTTTTTTGAGATTATCATCCTTACGATGGGAATCACTGACTACCAGTACACGCTTCCGACGAGGTTTGTCCTCAAGCGGAGCAACTCTTTTAGAGATTTCCGCATCGGACTCCCGGATATGCTGAAGCAGACGACGCATCTCCCTGAGAGCCTTGCCTCTGTGAGAGATACTGTTTTTTTCCTCTGCGCTTAACTCCGCCGAGGTTTTATGGAACTCCGGCAGATACAGAATCGGATCATATCCGAAGCCGTTTTCTCCGGCAGGCTTATACGCAATAATCCCCGGGAAAATTCCCTCCGTATGAAACACCCTGCCATCCGCAAATGCCGCACAGATATCGCATGTGAAATGTGCTGCTCGTTCATCGCCCTCGGCATATTTCAACTTATCAATTATGTGCTGATTTTTAACCGCATAGCTGGTATCCTCACCCAGATATCTCGAGGAAAAAATTCCGGGGCCTCCATGCAGCCAGTCTACGCAAAGTCCGGAGTCATCTGCCATAATAATATCGTCATCTGCAAGCATATGATGTGACTTCATGTACTCCCGGATCGCAGTCGCCTTGATTTCGGAATTTTCAGCAAAGCTTTTACCATTCTCCTCCGGTTCAAAATCTATGCCCAGCTCGTCCTTCCCAACAATTTCAGAGGCAACGTCTGACATGATTTGCCGGATTTCAATCAGCTTATTTTTATTATGCGTTGCAAAAATCAATCTCACGGTAAATTCCTCCGTTACTTAACTCTGTATAAATTGCGGAATCCGACTTACTTCCTTTGCATCCTGCCGGACCTGTCCTTCCCCGCAGGACGTAAAGCACCGGTTTTGGCGTCATCCATACGGCGGGCTCGTTTCCAGCCGTCATAGCTGTAAAAATATGTCTTCATCATACCATTGTAGATCTTACGATTCCGGTCCGCTCTGCCCAGGTATTTTACAGCATCCTCCCAGGCCGTGATGATATGCATGTTCCAGCTCGGGTCAAGGCTCTGATAGGCCTCCCTAAGCTCTGTATACAGCATCGGAAGATTCCGTTTGTCCTCAATGCGCTCTCCGTACGGCGGATTGGTGATGATATATCCATGCTTTCCGCCATGCGACATATCCGCAACATCTCTTACCTGCAGATGAACCAGCTTGTCAACACCGGCTCTCTCGGCATTTTCCCTTGCCACCTGTATAACCTCAGGATCAATATCATACCCCTGGATATCAACCTTCTTGTCAAACGCGTTGTACCCGGTTTCCAAAAGATGCCGATCCACAAGATCATTTGCCTCTTCCACCGCATTATACCAGAGTTTTCTGTCAATCAGATTGGTCCATGCCTCCGATGTAAAAGCACGGTCCATGCCGGGTGCAATATGCGCCGCCATCATTGCGGCTTCAATGGGGAATGTTCCCGACCCGCACATTGGATCCACAAACGGTCGGTCATCTCTCCATCCGGAAAGCATGATCAATGCTGCCGCAAGCGTTTCCGTAATCGGCGCAAGTCCCTGCTTCAGGCGGTATCCCCTCTTATGGAGAGATTCACCTGAGGTATCAAGGCATACCATAAACTCGTCCTTCAGTGCAAATACCCGGATCGGATATTTTGCGCCATGCTCCTCAAAGCTGGAGACGCCATAATACTCCCCCAGTCTCACAACCATGGCCTTTTTCATAACAGACTGAATGTCTCTCGTGGAAAACAGCTTGGATTTGATAGAGCTTGCCTTGGTAACCCAGAAGCTTCCGTCTTTAGGAATGTATTCCTCCCACGGCAATGCTTTGGTTGCCTGAAAGAGTTCCTCAAAGGTTTCCGCATGGAAAGAGCCAACCTTAAGGAGAATTCTTTCCGTCGTTCTCAGAAAGACATTGGCTCTCGCGATGGCATCCGCATCTCCCGTGAAGCTGACTCTGCCATCCGTCACCTCAGTGATGTCATAACCGAGATCTATGATTTCCTTCTTTGTTATCGCTTCAAGCCCGAAGTGGCATGGAACAACGATTTCGCAGGTTTTCATCTGTCTAATATTCCCTTAATGAACCATAAAATAACAGCAACCACCAGAAGTGGCAGAAGTACAGGCGACAGTAACGTAAATATGCCGCCCAGCAGCATTCCCAGCAGATATAGTACCAGTATGGTTATTAAAACAAGTACAAAGCAGCCCGTACCGCTGGTTGTATAAACATGAGTGTTTCCAAAGGGATTACTGCCCCAGGGATGGGAGTGCGAATTTTGTCTGCTGCCATGGCTTCCATTCTCCACACTCTGTCCATCATATGCAGTCTGCTCTCCGGAATCTGTCTCGGAATCCGATGCTTCCTCTCTCTGCGGTCCCTGATCCCGACGGAAAAATTTATCCTGCGGACTTTCCGAGTCCTCCGCAGCACCGCGATAGCCAAGATCCTCCTCATCACTATTGTAATTGATCTCAGCCTCGGTATAGCGGAACGGTGTTTCATTGGCAACAACATCACCGCCCGCTTCTGCCGCATCAATGATCGTCTTGGCCAGCAGTCTCGGATCTCCAAGTCCCTCCACAACTGCTTCCTCAGCATTGCCCTGGCGGATCTGCTCATTTATATAATCATTATAGTATTGCAGCTGGTTTTGGATGACCTCGTCAGAAACATTCTGACTCAGCTCTCCCCGCAGCTTACGGAGAAACTCATCTCTTGTCACAGTCACGATTCCTTTACTTAAGCGTTTTTATCAGTTACTCTCCGGCTCCTGATCCGGTACTACAGCGATTCCAAGGTCGGTAAGCTGCTGCTCGTCAAAGACAGGTGCCGGAGCCTCCATCATCGGATCCGATCCATCCTTAACCTTAGGGAAGGCAATGACATCACGGATTGTGTCCGCACCCACCATCCACATGGCCAGCCGGTCCAGACCATATGCAAGTCCTGCATGAGGCGGAACTCCATACTTAAACGCCTGCATCAGAAAGCCGAACTGCTGATTGGCCTTTTCCGGAGTAAATCCAAGCTTTTCAAGCATCTTTTCCTGTACATCTGCCTGATGAATCCGGACTGATCCTCCACCAAGCTCCGTGCCGTTAAGAACAATATCATAAGCCTTGGCCCTGACAGCACCCTGATCTGTATCCACCAGCGGCAGATCTTCCTCCATCGGCATCGTAAACGGATGGTGCATTGCCTGATATCTGCCAAGCTCATCCGACCACTCAAACATTGGGAATTCTGTTACCCATAAAAATTTCCAGGCTTTTTTGTCAATCAGATCCAGGTCCCTGCCAAGCTCCAGACGAAGCGCTCCGAGAGCATCCCAAACCACGGTCTTCTTGGTATCCGATACAAACATCAGCAGGTCACCCGGCTCTCCGTCCATTGCTGTGATAAGTGCTTTGATCTCTTCCTCGGACATGAACTTACTGAAAGAGGACTTACAGCTTCCGTCTTCATTGATTGCAAGATATGCGAGTCCCTTGGCACCATATCCCTTGACAAACTCCGTATACCGGTCAATGTGCTTCCGCGGCATATGTGCCTGCCCTTTGACATTCAGCCCCTTGATTCTGCCGCCCTCCTTGGCACAGTTAGCAAAGACTCCGAAACCGCAGTCCTTTACCGTATCCGTAACATCATGAAGCAGCATATCAAAACGCATGTCCGGCTTGTCAGATCCGTAATTGTTCATCGCATCAATCCACTTCATGCGCATCAATGGAAGCTGTACATCTACATTGCAGATCTCCTTAAACAGGTACTGAAGCAGTCTCTCATTGACCTCGATAACATCATCCACATCCACAAAGGAGAGCTCCATATCCACCTGTGTAAACTCCGGCTGCCGGTCCGCACGGAGATCCTCATCACGGTAGCATCTTGCAAGCTGGAAATACCGGTCAAAACCAGAAACCATCAGGAGCTGCTTTAAAAGCTGCGGCGACTGCGGCAGAGCATAGAAGGATCCGTGGTGCATACGACTCGGCACAAGGAAATCTCTTGCACCCTCCGGTGTAGACTTGATCAGTGTCGGCGTCTCAATTTCGAGGAAGCCATTATCCGACATAAAATTACGAATAAGATGCGCAATCCTTGCGCGCGTCATAATCCGCTTAGCAAGCTCCGGTCTTCTTAAATCCAGATACCGGTACTTAAGCCGGACGTTTTCGTTAGTTGCAATACCGTCCTCAATCGGGAACGGCGGCGTTTCGGCTTCAGCCAGGATCCTGAGTGTCCGTGCGGAAATCTCAATGGAACCTGTTTTCATCTCCTTATTGGTGTCCTTACCTCTGGAACGTACAATACCGGTCACCGCGATTACGAACTCCGAACGGAGCTTTGCGGCCTTTTCAAATACTTCACTTCCGCAGTCAGCCTCCTCAAAAACAATCTGGAGAAGTCCGCTCCGGTCTCTTAAATCTGTAAAGATCAGACCACCTTTATTTCTGGATCTCTGCACCCAGCCCATCATGGTAACTTCCTTACCAATGTAAGACTCGTCAAGCTCTGTACATCTGCACGTTCTGTGCAGACCCTTCATCGATTCTGCCATGTTACTACCTTCTTTATTTATAGATAAAATCGCTTCCTGTGCCAAAAAGGCATCTTTCACTTCAAGTCGTCCTGATAGAACTCCTTAAATGCAGTATACCCCTCTGCTGTCAGCTGATCTTTCTGGAATTTCTTATTTTTATTCATCCGGGAAACCAGCACAATTTCGCCTCTCTGACGCATCTCCATTGCCTCGTTGAGCGCTGCTGCCGTTTTTCCCGCATCGAGATTTTTATCAAGCAGGAATGCAGTTTTCCTGATCTCTCCCGGGATGCTCTCGCCGGCATCCATCATGATTGTAATGATTCTCTCAAATCCGATGGAAAAGCCAACCGCCGGTGTATCCTGACCGGTAAATCTGCCGACCATTTTATCATAGCGGCCTCCACCACCGACAGAGCCTGCAAAGCCCTCTGCACGGATTTCAAAAATCGGTCCGGTATAGTATCCCATCCCGCGTACCAGTGTCGGATCAAATTCCACTCTGACATCCACACTATTAATCCGGGACACGGTTTCAACAATTTCTGCAAGGTTGTCTGTCACCTTAACCGAAAGCACATCCTTAAGCTTCTCTCCCAGCGTGCGAATGTCGGATGCCTCTGTACCGATCGTAGAAAGCAGCTCCTGATACCGGTCGATGATGCTTTCCTCATAGCCAAGAGAGAGCAGCTCCTCCTTGACGCCAGCATTTCCGATCTTATCCGCCTTATCAAGACTAATGCAGACCTTCTCAAAATCCGCCTCCTGGAAACCGGCATATGCCTGCATTCCTCGCAGGATTTCGCGGTCATTGATTACGATCTTAAAATGATACTTCTTTCCAAATCCAATGCGGTTGAGAAGCGTCGATATCGCAAGAATCAACTCAATCTCCGATGTATTACCGGCATCGCCAAAGATATCAATATCACATTGAACAAATTCGCGGAACCTGCCCTTTTGCGGACGGTCTGCGCGGAACACAGGTCCAATCTGCAATGCCTTAAACGGATTTGGCAGCTGTGCCTGATTCTGACTGTAAAAACGGGACAGCGGAAGCGTCAGATCATAACGCAGTCCGGAGTCTGCAAGCTGGTCCATATCGCCGGATGCATATGCCTGCTCCAGCTTGTCGCCTCTTTTAAGGACCTTGAAAATCAGCTTCTCGTTATCGCCGCCCTGCTTGGAAAGAAGGTTTTCAATATGCTCCACTACCGGAGTTTCTATTTCCGTGAAGCCAAATTCACGGTATGTTTTCCGGATTTCGGACAGTACATACTGGCGAAGCTCCATCTCTCTGGGCAGTATATCCTTCATACCGGTTACCGGTTTTTTCTTTAATGCCATACAAAATACCTCATCTGAAATTAGTCACGAGTTATTATTATATCACATATATTTCTTCATAGTATCATCAATATCCAGAGTCGCAAAATAATCCTTTGGTGTCTCTGCACGGCGGATGAGCTTTACAGATCCATCCTCCCGCAGCAGAAGCTCAGAGGACCAGAGCTTACCATTGTAGTTATAGCCCATGGCAAAGCCGTGCGCACCGGCATCATGGATGAAAAGATAATCTCCCTTTTGAAGCTTTGGCAGCGGACGATCAATGGCAAACTTATCGTTGTTTTCACAAAGCGATCCTGTAACATCATATACCTCCTCAGAGGCTTCCTTTTCCTTGCCAAGCACCGTAATGTGGTGATATGCACCATACATCGCAGGCCGCATGAGATTTACTGCGCAGGCATCCACCCCGGCATAATGCTTATAGGTCTCCTTGAAATGGATGACCTTGGTAACAAGTGCTCCGTACGGCCCCAGCATAAATCTGCCCATTTCCGTAAAAAGCCGGATATCTCCAAGTCCATTTGGCACCAGTACCTGATCAAACATACGGTGTACCGCTTCCCCGATCTTGAGAATGTCGTTGGCTTCCTGCTCCGGGCGATATGGGATGCCAACGCCGCCGGAAAGATTGATGAAATCAAGGCATACACCGGTCTCTGCCTTGATCTTTACTGCCAGTTCAAAAAGCTCCTTTGCGAGCGTCGGATAATAGTCATTGGTAACGGTATTGGACGCCAGAAAAGCGTGGATACCAAAATGCTTTACTCCGTTTGCCTTCAGGATCTTGTATCCTTCGATGATCTGGGCTGTTGTCATACCATACTTAGCATCCTGAGGATTGTCCATGATGGTATTGGCAATCCGGAAATATCCGCCCGGATTATACCGGAGACACATCGTTTCCGGCAAATATCCCAGGGTATCCTTAAGCTCCTGGATATTGGAAAAATCATCCAGATTGATGATAGCACCAAGCTTTGCAGCAAAGCGGTACTCCTCTTCCGGCGTATCATTAGAGGAGAACATAATATCCTGCCCCTGGAAGCCGCAGGCATCCGACATCATAAGCTCTGTGATAGAAGAACAGTCCGTACCGCAGCCTTCCTCTTTCAGAATTTTCAGTATGGTCGGGTTTGGCGTGGCCTTCACGGCAAAATATTCTTTAAACCCCTTGTTCCAGCTAAATGCCTGATAAACCTTCCTGGCGTTTTCCCGGATTCCTTTCTCATCATAAAGATAAAAAGGAGTAGGATATGTTTCATTGATGGTTTGTACCTGTTCCCTTGTCACAAAAGCCTTTTTCATAATATCTGTTTCCTCTAAACGTTCATTTCCAGTTCCCGACCATCTGGCAAACTAAACCAGCTTACGCCTGCATAATCCTCATGATATTGGTAGCTGCTGCCGGCTGATGCTTGGTCAGTCTGGAAAGCACCCCTGCAGTAATGACGCAGAGATCTCCATCCTGGATCAGATTCCGGTTTTTAAGCTCCTCAATGGAGGACTCAAACAGCTCATCGGTGGTATCCGCTCTTCTAGCCCATACCGGTGTTACACCCCAGAGCAGCATCATCTGACGAACCGTGCCCTGATTTGGAGACAGTGCCATGATTTCTGATTTCGGACGATACTTTGAGATGAGACGTGCTGTTGTGCCGCTCATTGTCGGTGCTACAATGGCTCTTGCCTGAAGCTCATGTGCCGTTGTGACAGATGCCGCACAGACTGCATTCGCAATGTTCTGATAGATGCTCTTATCTACCATCCGGTTCTTGTAGATATCCTTATAATTCAGGAACTGCTCTGTGTACTCCACAACAGACGCCATCATATCAAGTGCTTCCACCGGATACTTGCCGTTGGCAGTTTCTCCGGACAGCATCACTGCATCTGTGCCAAGGTATACTGCATTTGCAACATCCGTAACCTCTGCTCTTGTCGGACGCGGATTACGGATCATGGAATCCAGCATCTGGGTTGCTGTAATAACAATCTTGCCGGCAAAGTTTGCCTTGGAGATCATCTCCTTCTGCAGCTGCGGAAGTCTCTTGGCTTCGATTTCAACACCCAGATCTCCTCTTGCCACCATGATACCGTCTGCTGCCGCAATGATCTCATCCAGATTATCCAGTCCCTCCTGAGACTCAATCTTGGCAATGATCTGCATATGTGAACCAGCCTCATCAATCAACGCGCGGATCTGATTGATGGTCTCCGCATTTCTGACAAATGATGCCGCAACAAAATCAAATCCCTGCTGGATACCGAACTTGATATCGTCGATATCCTTATCCGTAAGGCCCGGCAGGCGAATGGAAACATTGGGCACGTTTACGCCCTTCCTCTCGCCAAGCTCACCGCCATTTACAACAGTACAGTGGATCTCCGGTCCCTGGACATCCTTAACCTTAAGACCAATCAGACCATCATCGATCAGAATCACATTCCCCGCAGACACATCCTGGTTCAATCCATCATAATTGATGTAAACCTTGTCCTTGTTACCTGTGATTTCCTCTGTTGTCAGAGTAAAGTCCTGACCGGTCACAAGTGTAACCTTCTCATGATTCTCCAGAAGTCCGGTACGGATCTCCGGTCCCTTGGTATCCAGGAGAGCTGCGATCTGACGTCCGCTGTCCTTTCTTGCTTTTTTAAGAAGCTCCAGACGATCCAGATGCTCCTCATGGTCACCATGCGAAAAATTAAATCTGGCAACATCCATCTTTTCCGCAAGCTTTCTCAGAATTTCATAATTATTTTCATTTGGTCCAAGTGTACATACAATTTTGGTCTTTCTCATAAATGAACTCCTTTACTTTGACTCAACTCATTTCAATAAATTCTATAGCTAAATGCCGCACATGGCAGGTCCTCCTGCTCCATCTGCGGCATGCCTTTAACGATAATCATTAATATTAAAAATATGCTTCGGTCTTCTGGTGGTTAAGAAAAAAAACAGCGCCACATTAAGAAGTGCAAGGCCGATCATCACCTTGGTCGCCACACCGCCGGTAATAAACTGAAAAACATAAAGAACTACTTCAAATACCGCAAGCCAGCTTGCTTTAATCGGGATCAGAAAATAAAGCAGAAAGGTTGCATCCGGAAATGTAATGGCGTAAGCCAGGAAAATGCTGAAGCTCATATAAATAGGATAAAGCTGCATCGGATATCCAGTAAATATGTAGATCAAAAGACTGGCAAGCACCAGCATCAGCGCTCCGGAAAAGAAAAAGAAATTATACTGAAATACTCCCCAAACCCGTTCCAGCGTTGTGCCGAGACTATAGTAGACAAAGACCGCAATCAGCATCCAGATGAGACTCGTGGAGGGCGGATAAAACAGAAATGTAACAATCCTCCAGATGTGTCCATGCAGGATCGCTTCCGGATCAAGATCCAGGTAATAGTAGTAAAACAGCGGATTCACTACCTGAATCAGGAAACCAACCACATACATGACGCAGATATATTTCATAAGATTCGGAACTGCATATTTGCCGAATTTTCTCTCAAGCTTCTGAAAAAAAGTCAAATTTCAACCTCCTGCTCTCTCATGACAGCTCGTTACCGTACGCCGTGATGATAAATCCACTAAGTACCTGCCGCAGGGCATACTACGCGCGCTATACTCTAAGTTAGCAAGAGTATACTTGCTATACGAGGATTTTTCAAGAAAAAAAATGCTTTTAAATAGGTATGGAATTTATAATTATTTAATGATGTCTGTCTTGAAGCGGACATACATCTATGTTACATTACCTTATTGACATCTTTTTTTGCCTTAAGGATGTCGTTTTTATATGGAAATGGAGTGTAATTTATATATGACACATCAATACAGATTAGGAATTGACATCGGTTCTACCACTGTTAAAATCGCAATTCTTGATACTGAAAATACTCTTTTGTTCTCGGATTACCGTAGACATCACGCCAACATTCAGGAAACACTGGCGGATATTCTGGAGGAAGCACGGGAGAAGCTCGGCGAAATCCATCTCGCATCCGTCATCACCGGTTCCGGGGGACTGGCTCTGTCCAGACATATGGATGTATTTTTCTGCCAGGAGGTTGTCGCAGTTGCGACTGCTCTTAAGGATTTCCGTCCGGATACGGATGTTGCGATCGAGCTCGGTGGAGAGGACGCCAAAATCATCTATTTCAAGGGCGGAATTGATCAGCGTATGAATGGAATCTGTGCAGGAGGTACCGGTTCCTTTATTGATCAGATGGCATCGCTCCTGCATACGGATGCTGCAGGTCTCAACAAGCTTGCTGCCAATTACCAGATGATTTATCCGATTGCCGCAAGATGCGGTGTATTTGCCAAAACCGACATTCAGCCGCTGATCAATGAGGGTGCCGCGAGAGAGGACCTTGCTGCCTCGATCTTTCAGGCTGTGGTAAATCAGACGATTTCCGGTCTTGCGCAGGGGAAGCCTATCCGGGGACATGTTGCCTTTCTCGGCGGACCTCTGCATTTTATGCCGGAGCTTCGCAATGCATTTATCCGTACGCTCAATCTCCATGATGATGAAATCATTGCGCCGGAAAACAGCCACCTTTTTGCCGCGATCGGTTCAGCGCTTAACTGTCCGGAAGACGCCAAAGAGACTGCGATTTCAGATCTCGTGGAGCTGCTCCGCCATGGCATCAAGATGGATGTGGAAATCAAGCGAATGCCTGCGCTCTTTAAAAATGAAGCCGAGTATCAGGAGTTCAGCGAGCGTCATGCAAAATCCAAGGTAAAAACCAGAGACCTCGCATCCTACCATGGAGATGTTTTCCTTGGCATTGATGCCGGATCCACAACAACAAAGCTTGCGCTGGTTTCCGACCAGGGAGAGCTGCTCTATAAATTTTATGCCAACAATAACGGATCTCCCATCGCGACAGCCATAAAATCCATAAAGGAAATCCGTGATCTGCTGCCTTCGGACGCTCATATTGTATACAGCTGCTCCACCGGCTACGGCGAAGCATTGTTAAAGTCCGCCTTCCAGCTGGATGAGGGCGAGGTGGAAACCATCGCGCATTACTATGCCGCTGCGTTTTTTGAGCCGGATGTAGACTGTATCCTGGACATCGGCGGACAGGACATGAAATGC
>DJXY01000138.1 GCA_002449915.1 Oribacterium sp. UBA6992 | reverse complement strand
GAGGGTTACCTCCGGACATCTTGAGTCCGCTGCTCTTGGATTTCTCAATCAGACCTTCCAGTGTCTGATCCGGTGTGGTATAGAGGATCCAGGTCCGGTCATCGATGGTTGCAACCGGCATGATCTCATTTCTGTCAAAATCAACAACCTCCGTGTTGTACTGCTTGCCAAGGTCATGACGATATGCAACGCCATAGCCGTATACCAGCAGATCTGTGGTGTCCGGGTCTTCCTTTGTGAATGCGGTTGCCGCAGCAAATCCATCACCGCCGGTCTGCTGCTCCACAATAAAGTTATATTCCGGATGCACCTTGCTTGCGACTTCCGCAAACTTTCTTGCGATGATATCTGCTGTTCCACCGACGCCATACGGGCAGATGATCTTAACTGTTTCGGCACTGCCGGACTTTGCTGCCTTGCCTGTCTCAGCACCGGCAGCTGCAGTTGTCGTCTGTCCTCCGGCTGCCGCAGTTGTACCTGCAGCAGAGCCCGATGATCCGCAGCCTGCAAGACCCAGTGCCATCACTGCAGCCATCATTCCAGCTAATACTCGTTTTTTCATAAAATTTTCCTCCTGAATGAAGTGTATTTTTATGGAGCACTCCAGGCTCCTGAAATCTCAATGTTATAAAGCTTTTGTCTAAAGAACCGTATTGGCTCAATACCGGTATTATATTGGCTATACCAAAATCATGTTTCCTCTGCATCTGTAAGCGCAAGATTTCAGACCTTTAACAGTAATGTAAGTCCCATGATAAGAAGCAGTACATAGGACAAAATCATAAAGGTTCGCTGGCTTAGCTTATGGTAGAAATATGTGCCAAGGCACATACCGCCAACCAGGAAGGGTACGGATGCCAGCGTAATCAGGCACTCCTCTCTGGTCCAGAAGCCGGAACGGATATCATCCACCAGCACCATCCCGTTAAGGAAAATCCAGATCGTGGAGACCGTCGAACGGAACTCATTTTTATCCGGTAACCTTTTGGCAAGGTATCCGATGAGCAATGGTCCGCCGGAAACAAAGATCCCGTGAACCACACCGGCAATCGGTGGCAAGAAATACAAAAACGGTGATACCCTGGCGGCTTCTGTTGTAACAGGCGCCTTAGCGGAAGCTTCCGTGCCGGCTGCATTGGCATCTCCCTGCCCTTTCTTTTTAGGATTCCGGAACTGTCCGATGAGTCCCGGAATCGAGAGGAGGATAACAAAGATGCCGAGGATCAGGTACATCAGTGACTGCTGCTGGATAACTCGCTCTTTGATATGAATGCCGACCAGAATGCCGGCGCCCATAATCAATACAATTTTCCATACCTCTCTCCAGATGACATAGCGGCGGTTCCCGAGAAATACATACACGCCGCAGCCAAGCCCAAAAACGTTGAGCAGCGGCTTGGCAATGGGGTAACCCACCAGCATGATGCCAAATGGCATAGAGAGCACCGTACCTGCAAATCCTGTAATGGAATTAATGAGATGCGTAAAAAAGATGATGACAAAAAACAGAAGGTATTTAATATAGGTCATGCATGTCCCTTCCGTACTTTTTACCGAGCCCGGCAAAAAGCTCTGCGAAGCTGCTCTCCTTCCGGTAAAAAACTGCCGGATAACCGAGCGGAGCTGCTACCACATTGGAGCCACCTCCATAGGTTCTGCCAGTCCAGAGGTGTACCCAGGTATCTTCCGGGAGATAAACCTCACGCTCCTTCTGGGCCTCCTGCCATACCGGCGCAACGAGCATATCCCGTCCAAGGAGATATTCAAACTGTTCTGTGAAGCAGCGCGCATCACCATCATAGTGGAAGAACAACGGTCTTTGTACCGGGACTCCTGTCTCATGATTTTCCTTCACGAGTCCCTTTACGTATGGGGACAGCTCCCGGTAGATGTTTACAAGTCGTGCCATCCGCTTAATACCGTCCTCGTCGTTATAGAACTGATAGCATTCATCCGGACGGTTTCCTTCATGGGTCCGCATCACCGGCGTAAAGGCGGCCATCTCCGCCCAGCGGAAAAATACTTCCTTGGTGCGGTCGTTGCCAAACAGTGAGGTGTATCCTCCGATGTCGCTGTGGTTCAGTCCCATGCCCATCATACCGGAGGACAGAGCTGCCGAGATCACCGTGCAGAGTCCGTCATGTCTTGAAAAATCTACAGACTGATCGCCTGCCCAGAGGAGCGTGCAGTATTTCTGTGATCCTGCGCCGCCGGCTCTCATGAAGTAAACGATCTGCCCGAGCTTACCGCTCTCCTTCACTGCCTCATAGTTGCATTTTGCCCATAAAACCGGCCAGTGATTATGCTCCTTCATGGCAGATACGCCATTATACAGCACGGCATCGTCGGTCGGGAGATATTCGCCAAAGTCCGCCATCCATCCGTCAATACAGATGTCGATGGAATAGGTTTTAATGATATCCTTGAACCATGCGAATGCTGCCGGATTGGTGAGATCCACTGCCCCGCAGTAAAACTCTCCGAAATCTACAAGGTAGGTACTTCCATCATGTCGTTTAACAAAATATCCTTTTTCTTCTCCCTCACGGAACAGCTTTCCATCGTTGACAAGATAAGGATTAACGTATCCGAGGAATTTCACACCTGCTTTATGCAGCTCCTGTGTTTTGTCCGGAAGTCCCGGATACATGCCTTCGTGGAAATGCCAGTCCCACTGGAGACGCTTACCAAAGCTTGTTACACGTTTCCCGCACCAGTCCTGGCACCAGATACCGGCAAGCTTTACGCCGCCCTGCTGTACCTTGTCCGCAAGTCCAAAGGATCTCTCATTTCCGCCCTGTACACCAAAGATGAGACCGTTGTAAACCCAGTCCGGAAGCTCCGGCTGCCGTCCAAAAAATGCGGTTTCCTTTTTGAGAAGCTCCGGGAAGCTGTCCGCACACTCAATTCTGAGTCCTGCCGGCACCTCCCAGATCTGAAGCTCATGATACTCTGCATTTCTGAAGTCAAAGTCCGCGTAAGCTGTGGAATCCACGTGCAGATAGTAGCATTTGGAAGAAACATAGGTTGGTTCCGGATAATTGGTGTTGTAATAGTCACCGCCTGCCTTGTTTTCTACATCCGATCTCCAGGTGATATAGGTGCTTTTGTCACGTCCTACACCTGGCTCACTGGTCCAAAGCGGGAAATGTCTCCCTCTCAGATCGAAGTACGACATCTGCTCTCCGCAGCCATATACGTGCTCCTCAGGATCTGCCTGAACTCTCAGCCAGAAACGATTGATGCTCTCATCGAGGCTCTGGAACCGGATTTCGCAGGCACCCTCCCGGATCGTAATGTCTCCACGGATTTTATTACTGAAGTTCACGGATGTAACACCATCCTGCTCCCGGATCTCCACCGGATACAGCGGGATCCTCTCAGAAACATAATCCTCAATTTTAAAATTGCCTCGGTACATATCTACCGATTCCTGACCATGTCCGATGTAAATCATCGCCTTGTCAGGACCGGACTCCAGCAGGATATCCTGACCATTTTTTAATTGAAAGGAATTTGTTGTTTTAATGAGTTCCATAGTTTCTCCCTAACTTCCGGCACGTAACCTCTAGTACTTTACTTCCTTATTGGGTCCCTTTACTCCGCCAACAGCGCCCTGCTTCATCAGCGGTTCTCTCTCCGGGTGCGCAATAACCCACTTGTTTCTCTGAAGCAGCAGCTGGCTCTCTTCATCAACCGTTGTTTCTTTTACAAGCGGAGTGTTGGTACCCTGTGGTAAAATCACGACACCCTTAAATCCGGTATCATTCACTCTGCAGGGTGAAAGATGCAGTGTCGTCTGATACATCTCGATCACGGTTCCCTTTGGCACAAAAAAGACCTGTACCTGATCCACACTATACTCGTTATGAGCAATGTCCCAGACATGTCCGAGGCAGAGGCAGAAATCCGTCACAGCAATATTGATTTCGCTGCCCTTATGATATTCAAATCCATTGTATGTGGTATTGCGTCCATTGCAGTACCCGATCTCAATCGGCATACCGCCATAAACGAGGTTTTCGATCTGCTTTTTGATCGGGAATGCTTCCATCTCCGGCACGGACGCCACATATACGTTGCCGTTTTCCGGAATCTCCGTATGTGCTTCCATATACCGGACCAGCGCAGAAACGTCATACGCACCAATGACCCGTCCGTAGGTCTTAAATTCCTCCCTGTCCAGAACGGAGCAGATCTTCATATCATTGACCTGATTGAGTCTCTCTAAAAGCTCCATTTACGCCTTTTCCTCTCTCACTACCTTGATCGTTGCGGAGAAGTCCTCCTTGCCATAGCCATCAGCCATAGCTTTTTCATAAACTCTGACTACATTCATCTCTCCCGGCATCGGTACACCGTGCTCCTCTGCAAGCTTCTTGCAGATATGCACATCCTTGTTCATGTTTTCTACGGAAAATGCCGTTGTGAAATCATTCTTCTCAATGACATCCTTCTTGCTGTCCAGATAGAAGTTCTGT
>DJXY01000162.1 GCA_002449915.1 Oribacterium sp. UBA6992 | reverse complement strand
AAGGAGGCAGTCGCCAAGGCGCTGGGGACAGGATTCCGGGGCTTCCGACCCATCGATATCGAGGTACTTAGGGATGAATTGGGGAAGCCTTATGTCGTATTGTCTGATAATGCTAAAAAAAGATTGCAGGTGATCGGGGGTAAAAGCATACATGTTTCTATTTCCGACACCAGGGAGCTTGTGATGGCATTTGCCGTAATAGAGGGTGATGAGATTTAATTTATGAAATTGCTTACAAACATTGAAAAGTCAGAGCTGATCCGGGCAATACCAAAGCGGATTGAGACAGCAAACAAAGGGACCTATGGTAAAACACTGATCATTGCCGGATCGGGTGGCATGTGCGGGGCCGCGTTTTTATCAGGACTTGCTGCATATCGTTCCGGCGCAGGGCTTGTCAAGCTACTGACGGTCGACTCTAACCGAAGCATTTTACAGTCCTTATTACCAGAGGCGATTATTGAAACCTATGCAGAAGGCATGGACCTCAATGAACTGATTTCCCGAAACCTGTTCTGGGCGGATTTTATTGTAATGGGTCCTGGGATGGGCACCACAGAGCTTTCCATACGAGTGGTAAAATATGTGCTCGGCAAGCTATCGCTGATTTCAGGACAGGCGCTAAAACTCCGTCCAAGAGGCCTCAGACTCTTGGTTGATGCAGATGGGTTAAATATTCTATCTATGGATCCGGAGGCGATGAGGGTATTTGATGTGACTGCAGATAAAATTCCTGTCATAATTACGCCGCACCCAATGGAAATGTCACGGCTTTCCGGACGGGAACCGGCAGAAATTATTGAACATGCAGAGGCCTATGCTTTGGAATTTTCTGAAGCGCATCATGTCATTGTACTTCTTAAAGGAGCCCATACGGTTATTACGGATGCAGCATTGTCTTTAAAATTTATAAATCACCAGGCAAGTCCGGCACTGTCCAAGGGCGGATCTGGCGATGTACTATCCGGCTGTATCGCGGGTATCGCGGAAATTCTTCATTCGCCAGAACATCCCGGAGCAGCAGGAGCTGCATCTCCGGAAAATAGGGGCGCGGCAGATTTTGCCCGGAGAAAGGAACTGCTATATGCAGGATCCATTGGTTCACTGGTTCTCAGCGCGGCTGGTGAAAAGGCATCGCTCAGATATGGTGAGCACGGTGTGCTTGCGAGAAATACTGCCGATGAGCTTGGTAAAATGCTGGATGAATTACGGCTCAGTATAGAAAATACTTGATTCCGATTGTTTTTTCGTTTATATTATTACAGTTTGAACTATATTACTTTATGGATAGATGATTTGAGGAGATAAATATGTCAGGACATTCTAAGTTTTCTAACATCCGTGCAAAAAAGGAAAAGAACGATACCGCAAAGGGTAAGATCTTTACTCTGATCGGTCACGAAATTGCATTAGCTGTAAGAGAAGGCGGACCTGACCCTAGCAATAACTCCAAACTTGCTGCAGTTGTTGCCAAGGCCAAGGCCAACAATATGCCAAACGATACCATCAATAACGGTATTAAAAAGGCAGCAGGTTCGATGGATGCAGATAATTTTGAGGAGCTGCAGTATGAGGGATATGGTCCTAATGGTGTAGCCATGATTGTCAAGGTACTTACAGATAATAAAAACCGTGCTGCAGCTGATGTGCGTTCTGCCTTTACCAAGGGTAAGGGATCCCTTGCAACACAGGGTGCGGTTTCCTTTATGTTTGATGAAAAGGGGCAGATCATCCTGGATAAAGAAGCAATGGATGATATGGGTAAAGACTTTGATACACTCATGGATCTTGCAATTGAGGCAGGCGCCGAGGACATCAAGGATGAGGAAGATTCCTATGAGATCATTACGGATCCCAACGATTTTGCTGATGTTCGGGAGAATCTCGAGAAACAGGGAATCCCGATGGCAGAGGCGGATATTGTCATGATTCCGCAGAACTATGTTTCTGTTACGGATGAGGAAGCAGTCAAGGGACTCCGCAGAACGCTTGATCTGCTGGATGAATCTCAGGATGTTCAGAGCGTTTATACAAACTGGGCTGAAGAAAATGATGAGGATGTCCAGTAATCATAGGAGTAAAGCGCATATACATCGCATTTATATTTGATTTATGTAAAAGATCAGCCGTCGCGTTAATGTCTTCTAAGACATTAACGATACGGCTGATTTTTTCATATCATTTTGCTTCCTTGACTAAAATGGCAGGTTTTACCGTAACGGAATAATTGGTATGATAGATCACAAATCCCGGCGCGGCATTTGGAACCTTTTTAAGGTTTTTACGTATTGTATAGTCTACATCCACCTTGGCGTCAGCTCGATGCGATGAAAAGTAGGCTGCCAGCGCGGCTGCTTCCAGAAACATACGATCCGGGAGGGACTCCATCGGAGCACCTCCGGTTTTAACAATAACATGTGAACCTGGTACATTTTTTGCATGCAGCCAGAGATCTCCGCCATCGGCAATTTTAAAAGTTACTTCTTCATTCTGATAGTTGTTTTTACCGACAAAGATATCATATCCATCGCTGGAAATATAATGATATGGATGCGATTTCCGTTGGCTTTTGACCTTATCCTTGCCGCTTACCTTATGCAGAAAACCAAAGTCAGCCATTTCACGCCTGATTTCCCGGAGATCCTCCTCACCGTCTGCAATATCTAGCGATGTCTGAATAGATGCAAGATGCTGAAGCTCGCGCCTGGTGTCGGTAAGCTGTACCGTTACGTTTTCTTTGGTGCGTTTTAGTTTGTCATATTTCTCCAGGAATCTGGCAGCATTTTCTGATGCAGTGCTGTCGGCTTTTAAAGGAATCGTGATTTCCTTTCCAGTATAAAAATTCTCACATGTAAGACTCCGTTCTCCGCCCTTCAGCGAATATCCATAGGTGTGGAGAAGCTCACCATAGACGCGATACTTATCCATATCCTCTGTGTTTTTTAGCTGGGCCTCCTGAATCGCCAGCTTTTTAGCAGTTCGCTCCATCAAGGTATTTACGACCTTGCGAAGATCCGTGGATTTCTGCCGTATCCTCGAGGTCTGATCCTTCTCAGCATAGAAGGTCCGAATCACTTCTGACATGGATGTAAATTTCTTTTCTGTGAATGCAGGATTTCCTTCATATGCTACAAGATGAATGGCGGAGAACTCCTGCGGAATATCTTCCTTATATAAAATGTTAGGCTGCGGAGCTTTTTCCAGTACTGCATGTCCTATGATACTTATAAAGCTTTGATACAGACGAGAAAGCGCCTCGCTTGTCTGACAGTTTGAGGACAGGTCCGGGTCAATACCGGCACGAATACACATTTCCGAAGCAGTTAACGGACTCAAGCCTGTGATCGAATGAAACAATGCTTTGAATGTTGGCTCCGGTTTTGTATTCATAAGATGGATAAAGGAATCCGAAGTAAGCTCAAGAGGATTTTTCTTTCCGTTGGAGTCAGGAATAAAGTAGGGACGGTTTGGTAAGACCTCACGTACCGAGGACTGAGATGCAGAAATCCTCTTGATGGAGTCAATAATCGTGAGATCCTCTCTGATCAGGATAATATTGGAATATTTTCCCATCAGCTCCACAGATAAAATACGTCTGCCAAGATCCCCCATCTCATCCAGATGCTCAATCTCAAACAAAATGACTCTTTCCAGTCCGTCCTTCTTGAGATCCTGATCCGGCTGTCGGATGGAAATAATAGTTCCATTACCAATATGCTTTCGGAGTGCCATACAGAAGGAAGGCGCGGTAATCGGAGAGGGCTTGTTATCCATGGTAAAGCAGCAGAGCGGCAGAGATGGATTGACGGAAATCTGTAAGCGGTAATTATCCTTCTGGTTCCGGATCAAAAGCTGGATTTCATCTCTCTCCGGCTGTGATATTTTAGCGATTTTACCACCAATAAGATGATCATTAAATTCTTTAACAGTCGCTGATACGACCAGTCCATCGTATGCCATAAAAACCAGACGTTCCTTTCTTTACTTATGTTTGCAGGTGACGTATAATTTTATTACGATTGTCTGGAAAAATCAAGCGAGGGAGACCTGCCTATATTTTCCGAAATCTAATTCTACGATTATATCATGGAGGATCGATTCTTTTATGGATCTTAAAAGCATGACCGGGTTTGGCAGATCAGAAATCTCCACTGCGGACTACCGCATTTCAGTAGAGCTTAAATCTGTAAACTCCCGGTTCCTGGATTTGAATATCAAAATGCCCAAGAAATTCAATGCGTTGGAAGCCAATATCCGGAATACATTAAAGCAGTTCATCGCAAGAGGAAAGGTAGATCTCTATATCACATATGAATTATACAGTGAGGGAGATCGTTCCTTACGTCTGAATCTTGAGCTTGCACGCGAGTACCTTGATTCTGTCAATAAGATTTCCGACGTACTTAAGATTAATAATTCAGTTAATGCTGAAAAACTTGCGGAGATGCCTGAAGTACTCGTGCTCTCGGAGGATTCTGAGGATGATGATGAGCTTTGGAACCGTCTTAAGCCGGCATTGGAAGGCGCTCTCAAAAACTTTGTAGCTACACGTATCCTCGAAGGAGAAAATCTCCGGAAGGATCTCATCATCAAGCTGGAGGAGATGGAGGCTATTGTTAACCGCATTGATGCAAGATCTCCGGAAATTGTCAGCGCATACGAAAAAAAATTAAGAGAAAAAATTGCAGAGCTTCTTGGAAGTGCTGGGGTAGACGAGTCCAGACTGGTTCAGGAAGTGACAATCTATGCAGATAAAATCTGCACAGATGAGGAACGGGTTCGTCTTCATAGCCACATTTCTAATATGAAGAAAAAGCTCATGGATGGCGGTCCTGTCGGCAGAGAGCTTGACTTCCTGGCACAGGAGATGAATCGGGAAGCAAATACAACGCTGTCTAAAGCCAACGATCTGATTGTATCAGAGGATGCCATCGGTCTTAAAACAATTATTGAAAAAATACGTGAGCAGATTCAGAATCTTGAATAAACTATCTTGAATAAACTATAGTAAAATAAGATACAATTTTGCTAGAAAGGAGCAGTCATGGAACAAGGACAACTGGTAGTGGTTTCTGGCTTTTCCGGCGCCGGAAAAGGTACTATCATGAAAAACCTGATATCAAAATATCCTAATTATGCCTTATCTGTTTCAGCGACAACAAGGAAACCACGTGAGGGTGAAGTGGACGGCGTTGCCTATCATTTTATGAGTAACGATCAGTTTGAGGAGATGATTGCACACGGAGAGCTGATTGAATACGCCAAATATGTTAACCACTATTACGGAACACCCAGAAAATTTGTAGAGGAAAAAATTCGCCAGGGCAAGGATGTGATTCTTGAAATTGAAATACAGGGCGCGATGAAGATCCGTGCACAGTATCCGGATGCGTTGCTTGTTTTTATTACTCCACCTTCTGCGGAGGAGTTAAGAAATAGACTGATCCATAGGGGGACGGAGAGCCTTGATGTGATCAATCAGAGGCTGAAAAGAGCCATCGAGGAATCAGAGGGTGTCGAGGCCTACGATTACATTCTTATAAATGACGATATTGACACCTGCACCGAAAAACTGCATAATCTTATACGTGCTGCCCATCAGAGGACAGCCATGCATATGGATATTATAGAAAGCATCAGAGAAGATCTCAGGAGGATTTAAAATGTTACACCCATCATATAATGATTTAATCAAGTCACTCAGTAATAATGATGACGGATCCAAGGAAGTGGAGTCCAGATATTCTGTAGTTATTGCTGCCGCAAAGCGTGCCCGTCAGCTTATTGATGGAGAGGAGCCTCTGCTTCCAAATGAATATGGCAAGAAGCCTCTTTCTGTTGCCATTGACGAGATTTCTCAGAATGTTGTAACCATCGAAAGAGGCTCCGAGGTGGATGACGATCCGATTGCACTCCCGGATGACAGTGAAACGGATTTCTCTGCATATGAGGACGACGAAGATGAGAGTGCTGCAGAGGAAGCCGAGAAGGAAGAAGAGGAAGAAGCAGAATCTTCAGGCGAAGACAATTATGAGTCGGACAGCGAAGCATAAGTTATGAAAATATATATGATTTCGCTTGGATGCGATAAAAACCGTGTAGATTCCGAAAAAATGCTGAGTAATCTGCTTAATAAATATCCCGGATCAGAAATTACCGAGGATCCGGAGGAAGCAGATATTGCGGTGATTAACACCTGTTCCTTTATCGGACCAGCTAAAGAAGAAAGCATCAATACCATCCTTGAAATGGGAGAGTACAAGAAAACCGGCAGACTACAGAAGCTGATCGTTGCCGGCTGCCTCGTAGAGCGATATAAGGATGAAATCCGTAAGGAAATGCCGGAGGTTGATGAGGTCACCAGTGTCAGTGATTATGTGGATCGTCTGGATGCACAGATGGCAAGAGTAGAAAGCGGCGAGAACTATACGCAGTATCTCAAAATTGCAGAGGGGTGTGACAAATACTGCACCTACTGTATTATTCCAAAGCTGAGAGGTCATTATCGCTCGATCCCGATGGAGCATCTGTTAGCGGAAGCCAGAGACCTTGCGGAAGCAGGAACAAAGGAGCTGATTCTGGTTGCGCAGGAAACCACACTCTACGGAACAGATCTTTACGGCAGGAAGGCTCTGCCTGAGCTTCTTTCCAGGCTTGCGGAAATTCCGGGCATTGCCTGGATTCGTATCCTTTACTGCTATCCGGAAGAAATTGATGATGCGCTGATTGCAGAAATCAGAGATAATAAAAAAGTATGTCATTATCTGGATATTCCTATCCAGCATGCATCTGATAAGATCCTTAAAAATATGCATCGCAGGACCCGGGAAGCGGAGCTGAGAACTCAGATTCAGAAGCTTCGTTCAGCAATTCCGGATATTGTACTGCGTACAACACTCATTACCGGATTTCCGGGAGAAACGGATGAGGATTTTGAAATTCTGAAAACATTTGTTTCCGAGGAAGGATTTGAGAGACTCGGGGTATTTCCTTATTCACGGGAGGAGGGAACTCTTGCCGCGGAGATGAAGCCTCAGGTTCCGGAGAAAATCAAACATCAGAGACAGGATGAACTTATGCGTCTGCAACAGCCCATTGCGTTTCGTAAGGCGAAAGAGCAGGTTGGCAGAGATCTTACGGTACTGATTACAGGTTTTCAGCCGGAATCCAATCAATATATTGCGCGTTCTTATATGGACGCACCGGATATTGACAGCTATGTTTATGTAAATGCAGGTTCTAATCATAATCTTATCAGTGGAGATATGGTAGAGTGCCATGTTACCGACGCTGATGGGTATGATCTCATAGGAGAATTAAAATGAATTTACCTAACAAGCTTACAATGCTGAGAGTTTTGCTGGTTCCGGTTTTTGTGGTCCTCTTATTATACAGAGGTGGAACTGAGCAAAGCTTCAGAATCGCTGCATTGATTATTTTCTGCATAGCATCTTTTACAGATTTTCTGGATGGTCAGATTGCAAGACGGAACCATCTTGTTACAAATTTTGGAAAGTTCATGGATCCACTTGCCGATAAGCTCCTGGTCTGCTCCGCGCTAATCTGCATGATCGAGCTTGGACAGCTGCCTGCATGGTACGTTATTATCATTATCGCAAGAGAATTTATTATTTCAGGCTTCCGGCTTGTTGCAAGCGATAATGGCATTGTCATTGCGGCATCCTGGTGGGGAAAATCCAAAACAGTTTCACAGATGCTTGCAATTATTCTGCTGATACTAAATGTTCCTGTGCTTAAAACCTTCACGATGCTTGTAACGATACTTGCATTGATCCTTACCGTGGTTTCCCTTATTGATTATATTGCAAAAAACAGTAAGGTACTGACGGAGGGAGGCATGTAACAGGAGCAGCAGGATGATATTGGCTGATAATCTGTACTGGGGTAAGCATGCCAGTGAGCACAAGGCATATATCCTTAAAAATCTGAAAAACCGCACGCTGGAGCCTGCCACTTATGTAATTACGGAAGCCCAAGCGCCAAATCTCTATGAAATCTATAATTCCACGATGCTTCTGAATCCTTATCAGGATACATCTACGATGCGAGTCCTTGGCATCGGATATGGATATAAAGATACCCTGGAGTGCCTTAAGCTTATGATCCTGGATGGGATACGGAGAGAAAGCATATGATTATTACCATTTTAAAAATCATTGGTCTTGTGCTTCTTGTTTTACTGCTTTTACTCATTCTGCTCCTGCTCCTTGTTCTGCTGCTTCCGATCCGGTATAAGCTGGATGGCGATTTCCCTGCAAAGAAAACGGGCAGGCAGCCTTATGCAGAGTTTCATGCAGGTTGGCTTTGCAGCCTGCTTCAAGTCAACGGGAGACTTGATCACCGGGGATTAAGCTATAAAGTAATGGCTGCATGGAAAACCATTACTGAGGTTTTGCCGGAGGAAGATCCGCTATGACAGGACAGCAGCTTAAAGAGCTTGCTGCCTGGCTTAAGGATGAGGACAACCGTGAAGCAGTACGACTGATCATAACGGAACTTAAATATTTTCTAAAGCATGCACGTTTCCGCAAAATATCGGGTCATGTGAGATTTGGAATAGAGGATCCGTATACTATGGGCAGAGTGCTGAGTCTGATCAGTATATTTTATCCGGTATATGCAAGAGATCTTACCGTTGTGCCCCAATTTGATGAAACCTATATAGAAGGCGAGATTCACATCCGGGGGCACATTCGCCTGATCCATCTTGCACTGATTATATTTCGCATACTGAAGAACAAGCAGCTTCGTGCGTTGATTTTTGATGGAGGTACTGATGGCAGCAGAAAAAAATAATGTAAAAGAACTGATGGAGACACTGTTTCATGGTATGGACGGATTTGTCACCAGTAAAACCGTCGTCGGAGAGCCGGTAAGGCTGAATGATGCTACCTTGATCCCTTTGATGGAAGTGACGGTTGGCATGGGCGCCGGTGGTTTTGCACAGGATAAGGACAAAAAAGACGGTAATGGCGGAGCAGGCGCCATGAGCTCAAAAATTACGCCGACAGCGGTTCTGGTGCTTCAGCATGGCAATATCAAACTGGTTAACATAAAAAATCAGGATGCCGTAACAAAGCTCCTGGATCTGATCCCGGATGCTCTGGACAGAATCACCGGAGGAAACCGGATTTCTGCGGACGCAGAGGCAAAAGCCGAGAAAATGCTTGATCAAAATCCGGAAACGCAGGAATCTTAATTGTCATTATAAAAAAATACTTGCATTTCATTATATTATTTGATATTCTATCTAAGTCGCTTATTTGGTATGTGACAATTACTGCAAGAGGGAGGTGCAACCATGGCAAAATGCGCAATTTGTGAGAAGGCAGTTCATTTCGGAAATAAAGTAAGTCATTCACATAGAAGATCCAACAAGATCTGGAAGGCTAACGTTAAGTCTGTCAGAGTAAAGGTTAATGGCGGTACAAAGAAGATGTATGTATGTACTTCCTGCTTAAGATCCGGAAAAGTTGAGCGTGCTATTGCAGGTAATGCTTAATTTATCTGTATCATGAGATGAATGTATTCAACGGGGGCACTGCGATATGAAAAATATCGTGGCGCCCTCTTTTGGTGAAAGAATATGCTTCCTTTGTCTCATATGAAAAAATGCACACAAGGGTCGCCTTATGATATAATCTACATGCAATATAAATGTCCATCGATACTATGAATCTTATGGAGGTAATATATGAAGGGAACGATTGCATCTAAAATGGGTGAAATCACGATCAACCCCGATGTCATTGCAACGTATGCAGGAACAACTGCTGTTGAGTGCTTTGGCATTGTCGGCATGGCCAAAATGTCCGTAAAAGACGGAGGCTTTGCAAGATTACTTAAGAGAGAAAGTCTTACCAAAGGTATCTCCGTGGAGATTGAGGACAATGCAATCAACCTTGATTTTCATGTAATCGTTGCATATGGCGTCAGCATTCAGGCAGTAGCTGACAATCTGATTGAAAACGTCAGATACAAGGTGGAAGAGTTTACCGGCATTGAGGTAAGAAATGTCAACATCTATGTAGAGGGCGTCAGAGTTATCGATTAACAAGGAGGATTTTACCTGTGGGTAAACAGATAAACGCAAACCAGCTCCATGATGCATTTCTCGCTGCAGCCAACAACCTGAATGCAAATAAAGAGTTCATCAATGAACTGAACGTATTTCCGGTTCCGGATGGAGATACGGGTACAAACATGACAATGACAATCATGTCTGCGGCAAAGGAAGTCGCTGCTATTACAGAGCCTACAATAGAAAATGTCGCAAAGGCAATGGCTTCCGGCTCTCTCCGGGGCGCAAGAGGTAATTCCGGTGTTATCCTTTCACAGCTGATCCGTGGCTTTACAAAGGAAATCCGCGAGAACCAGGATATAGATAATCTTGTCCTTGCCAGAGCGTTTTCCCGAGCTGTGGAGACTGCTTATAAAGCAGTTATGAAGCCGAAGGAAGGTACAATCCTCACTGTGGCAAAGGGAATGTCCGAACGCATTACAGAGCTCTCTGCCTCGGAAGAGGATGTTGTCGTTTTACTGGATAAGGTTATCAGCTATGGTGAAGAAGTACTTGCCAAAACTCCGGAAATGCTCCCGGTTTTAAAAGAGGCAGGAGTTGTGGATTCCGGTGGTCAGGGACTTATTACCGTATTGAAGGGTGCCCTTGCAAGTCTTAAGGGAGAACGTGTCAGCCTGGATATTGCTTCTGAGCCGGCAGCCTCCACAGTAGGTGCTGCGCCTCAGGAGAGAAAGTCCAGAGGAGACATTTCCACGGCAGATATTAAATTCGGCTATTGTACGGAATTTATGGTCAATGGTGATCATGAGTTTTCTGATGATGAGGTTGACGGGCTGAGAGCTTGGCTGAGTGGTGTCGGCGACTCCATCGTATGCTTTTCGGATGGAAACATCATTAAGGTTCATGTACACACCAATCACCCGGGAAATGCATTTGAGAAGGGCTTGTCCATGGGATATCTCTCCAGGATGAAGGTCGACAATATGCGGCTCGAGCATAACGAGGTTTTAATTCAGGACGCTTCTAAAATTGCAGCGGAGCAGGAGCATAAGAAGGAAAATGCGGAGCGCACAGAAGGTGAGCTGAAGGTTCCGGAAAAGCAGGAAACAGCGAAGGAGTATGGCTTTATTTCTGTATCGGCTGGTGATGGTCTTACGGAAATTTTTAAAGGAATCGGAGTGGACTATGTCATAGAAGGCGGACAGACGATGAATCCTTCCACCGATGATATTTTACGTGCCGCGGAGCAGGTAAATGCAAAGCATATTTTTGTGCTGCCAAATAATAAAAATATCATTATGGCTGCAAACCAGGCAAGAGACCTGATGGAGGATCGGGAGATTATTGTGATTCCGACAAAGACCATTCCTCAGGGAATCAGTGCTATGATCTGCTTTAGTCCTGAACTCTCGGTAAAAGAAAACACCGAGTCCATGACAGAAGCATTGAGTACGGTACATTCTGCAGAGGTTACCTATGCTGTGAGAAATACTTCCATCGACGGACATGCGATTTCCGAGGGCGATATTATGGTCATTGGTGATGCAGGGCTTTTGTCTGTTGAAAAGAATATCGAGGATGCGGTGCTGGAAGCTGCCAAGGAGATGGTCGATGACGATTCGGAAATCTTAACACTTTATTATGGTAAGGATGTCAAGGAGGCAGATGCAGAAGTACTCGCTGATCATCTACGTGCAAAATTTAAGCATGTGGAAGTGGAGCTTCAGTATGGCGGACAGCCCAT
>DJXY01000190.1 GCA_002449915.1 Oribacterium sp. UBA6992 | reverse complement strand
CTGCATGACGTCGGACTTCTTTCTGGAGGAAGCGGATGCGTGGCGTCCCGAGTGCTGGCAGATCATGCGGGAGCGAAGGGATCTGCAGTTTGCCATCATAACGAAGCGGATCCACAGATTCTTACAATGCATTCCGGAGGACTGGGGTGAGGGCTATCCTAACGTGTCCATTTACTGCACGGTGGAGAACCAGCAGATGGCGGATTACCGTCTGCCCATTTACCTGACATTACCGATCCGGCATAAGCATATCTGCCATGAACCGATGCTGGGTCCGATTGATATTGAACCATATCTTGCCACGGGACAGATCGACTATGTCCTTTGCGGCGGAGAATCCGGACCGGATGCGCGTCCCTGCCATTATGCATGGATCCTGTCCACCCGGGAGCAGTGCATGAAATATGGCGTGGCTTTTCATTTTAAACAGACCGGCGCGGTTTTTGTAAAGGATGGTAAGGTCTATCATATCGAGCGCAGATTTCAGCAGAGCCAGGCGGCTAAGGCGAATGTTGACTACGCCGGCAGTATCGCTGCTTCGGGGAACGCTGTCCCCAAGATTACTTCCGGTCCGGAGCCGGAGTCTCATAAAGCCTGGCTCAAGCGGGACTTGTTTCAACGGATTTCGGAATCAAATTTCCGCAGTCGATTTAAGCTGAAGCCTGCCGATCAGCAGTATGTCCGGGATAAGGGTATGGATACCATCCGTAGGCATGCGGAAGATATCATTGCAAAGCGGCTTGCGCCGGCAGTCATTCCGAATGACGGCAAGCAGACTCCTATGCGCGGTCATCCGGTTTTTCTCGCCCAGCACGCCTGCGCCTGCTGCTGCAGAGGCTGCCTGGAAAAATGGCACGGCATCCCGGTGGGGAGAGCGCTCAGCAAGAAAGAGCAGAAGTATGTTGTGGATACACTGATGGAGTGGATTGAAAGACAAATGTTCTCTTCATTATAAACGACGAGTATGGTATGATAGCTTAAATATGGCGGTGGATCATGCGCGTATCAAGCTGAATAAGCAAAGGATTAAAACGTGAAAAATATGATGAGAAGCCGGCATTCGCAATTTAACAAAAGTTAATCACGTAAAAAAGTGACGGAGTTTTATACATGCACGATACAGAAACTAAAGATACCATATTTCAAGAGGAACAGGCGCACCTTACCGGGCTTTACCAGCAGCTTATAGATATGCAGCAGTCGCTCCGGGATGAGCTTCAGGAGATTTCCAGGAAGGCGGCAGAGGAAAAAAGTCAGCAGAGTGAGGATCTTAACTATAATTTCCATAATGATGAGGAGGGACAGGAAACTCTTATTGAGTTTGAGACGATGAGCCGTGCGGTAGCGCAGCTCAATATTGACAGCCAGTCTGTGAGCACGAGGCTTGCGGATGTACAGCGCTTACTGCCCCGCCCATACTTTGCAAGGATTACAGTGCAGTTTGACGAGGATGAAGCGCCGGAGGACTTTTATATCGGTGCAGCCTCCTGTACGGATGCACATCATGAGCAGCTGGTTGTGGATTGGCGGAGTCCCATTGCCGAGGTCTATTACAATCATGAAAATGGTGAGACCTCCTATGAGGTCGACGGTCGTAAAATCCCGGTTACGCTTAAGCTTCGGCGGCAATTTGACATTACACGAAATGTCCTGCATGCGTATTTCGACACCAAGGTCGCGCTGGAGGATCCGCTGCTGATCCGTTCGCTTACCAGGAAGCGTACAGACAAGCTGCAGTCCATCACGGAAACGATCCAGGAGGAGCAGAACAAGATTATCCGTTATCCGGATGTGCCGGTACTGCTTGTGGCAGGTATTGCAGGTTCCGGTAAAACCTCGATCCTTCTGCAGAGGATTGCCTATCTTTTTTACCGGCAGCGGAAAACCTTGAGACCGGAGCAGGTTGCCTTAATTACCTTAAATCCGGTTTTTCAGCAGTATATTGATCATGTGCTTCCGGAAATGGGAGAAGCCAATCCGGTAACGATGACATGGTCGGATTTCCTCGGATCACTTAAGGTGGACAGCCGGGGAGAAGCGGATCTGACCGAAGTGGAGACATTCCGTACCATCGATGCAGAGCTTCCGAGCTTAAAAATAGAAGACTGGGCACTTAAAAATATTAATCTTAAAAAATCCAGGGTTCTGTCTAAAAAGCAGATTGCCGCAGTGCTAAGAACCCATCGGACGATCCCGACCGGCTCGCGGCTCATGCAGACGACGGTGGATGAGCTTCTGGAGAGGGCCAAGAAAAATGCGCTGAAGCTTGAGCGGAAACAGGAGCAGGATTTCACAAAGGATGCGGACATGGAAGATCCCGAGGATAATCCGGTGGAAAATCAGATGGGTGGCATCGTCGAGAGGATCCGTTCCTTTGACTGGCTGGATATAGATGCAATCGGAAAACGTCTGCTTGGAAAAGAGGAGCTCACGCCGGCGGAGTATATCTATCTTAAGCTGACGCTTACAGGACTCTGCGACCGCAGCACAAAATATGTCATTGTGGATGAGGTGCAGGATTATACAGAGGCACAGTTGCTTGTACTTAAAAAGTACTTCCGCAGAGCGCATTTTATGTTCCTGGGAGACGAATTTCAGTCAATTCACCGGGATACGATTACATTTAAGAGACTGCGGGAGCTGTTTTTGGAGGAGCAGAAGGAAGTGGTTGAGCTTCCGCTTCTTACAAGCTATCGCTCTTCACCGGAAATTACCGGGCTTTTTACCGGACTTCTGCCGGAGGAAACCCGGGTGCATACGTCTTCTGTGCAGCGCCCCGGGATTGAACCGGAGATCAAGGCATTCGCAGAGCATGAGGCATATGTTGAGGCGCTGAGAGAGGCGATCCATGCACATAATACGGAGGACGGGCTTACGGCGGTGATCGTTGAGGACTGGACCGGTATCAATCACATGATGCGTGTGCTGGGAGATGATATGCCGCGTGTGATCCGGCAGTATGAGGCCTTGCCGAAGAGTGGTATTGTACTGATGGAGCTTAAGCTTGCCAAGGGTCTTGAATTTGACACGGTGATCCTGCCGGATGTGACAGCAGAGGATTATCCGGACGAGCCGATGTTCCGGCATAGACTCTATACAGCGATCTCACGTGCGACAGAGAGGATTATTATCCTTTCCGATGGTGTGCTGTCTCCGATCATACGCAGCTTGATCTAAATTATCTGACTTACAGGGGAGGAATGATACTATATGCTTGAAAAACGTGTGAAACGGGAGCTTGACCTCCTGATCGAGAGATATCCGGTGCTTGTCACGCAAAGTGAACGGATTTCTGAGGCGTATCAGGTTCTGGAACGCTGCTATACCGGAGGTGGAAAGCTTCTCATCGCAGGAAACGGCGGGTCAGCGGCAGATGCCGAGCATATTGTCGGAGAGCTCATGAAGGGCTTCCGGCTGCCACGGAAGCTGAATGCAGACTTTTGTGATCGTCTGCTTGCGTCAGATGGGGGTCTCGGGCTTGGCAGAGAGCTTGCGGACCACCTCCAGGGGGCGCTTCTGGCAATTGCACTGGATGGTCATCCTGCGCTTTCCACAGCCTATAGCAATGACTGCGCTCCGCTGCTTTGCTTTGCACAGCAGGTTAACGGCTACGGTAGAGCCGGAGATGTTTTTCTGGGAATTTCAACCTCCGGAAACAGTAAAAATGTCCTTTATGCTGCAACAGTTGCGAGAGCACGCGGCATGCAGGTGCTTGCGCTCACCGGAGCAAAGGATTCGGCTCTTAAGAAGTTAAGTGATGTTACGATCCAGGCACCGGATACAGAGACCTACCGGATCCAGGAGCTGCACCTTCCGATCTATCACTGCCTCTGTCTTATGCTGGAGCAGCACTTTTTTGGACAGGATTAAAAATTACATAGAGGATACGTTATGATTATTACCAAGACACCGTTCCGCATGTCCTTTTTTGGCGGTGGGACGGATATGGAGGAGTACTTCCGGGAGTACGGCGGTGCTGTGCTCTCTACAACCTTTGATAAATACTGCTATGTCAACGTTCGGCATCTGCCACGCTTTTTTGATTACAGCACGGAGTTGTCCTATGCTAAAACGGAGCGTGTCACCCGGATCGAGGACATTCAGCATCCGGCGATCCGCAATGCCATGCAGATGTTAGACATGCATGAAATCCGCCTGACCTATGAAGCGGATCTGCCGGCGCGCTCGGGGCTTGGAACCAGCAGCAGCTTTGCCGTGGGTATGCTCAATGCATTCTACGCACTGAAGGGAAAATATGCGGACAAACGGAAGCTTGCGGATGAAGCGATTTACCTCGAGCGGGTGCTGTGTAAGGAAGCCGGCGGTCTGCAGGATCAGATCGCAGCGGCATTTGGGGGATTAAATCTGATTGAATTCAGTGCAGACGGGTATGAGGTCCGTCCTGTGATTATTTCTCCAGAGCGGAAGGAGCAGCTCAACGATAATCTGGTTATGTTTTTTACGGGCTTTACGCGTTTTTCCTCTGATGTACAGAAGGCGAATGCAGCCGGCTCGGAGGATGCCCGGGAGCGTAAAATCGAGAGACTGCATAAGATGTATGATCTTGTATTTGACGCGGAAAAGGTCCTGACCTCCCCCAAGGCGGATCTCGATGATTTTGGCAGAATGCTGGATTATACCTGGAGGCTGAAACGGGAGACCGGCTCCGCCGTCACGACCGGAAAGATCGATGATCTCTATGCAAGAGGACTGGAAGCCGGTGCGCTGGGCGGAAAGCTGCTTGGTGCCGGTGGAGGAGGATTCCTCCTGTTTTATGTACAGCCGGATAAAAAGGCCGCGCTCATGGAAGCCATGAAGGATCTCATGCATGTACCATTCCGGTTTGAAAACGGCGGAACACGGGTGATTTATTATGCACCGGAAACCTATATACCGGCGTAATATTATTGCTTTAATCCAGGATGCCGGATGCCTTAATGACCTGGCACATTTCCGAGATTTTATCCGGCGGGAGCACCAGCGCAAAGCGGACATAGCCCTCACCGAGGGGACCGAAGCTGGAACCCGGAGTGACAATCACACCGGCCGTATCCATGAGCTCCATGCAGAATTCCATGCTGGATTTAAATTTCGGAGGAATCGGTACCCAGACAAACATGGAACCATGCCCGTCCACCGCATCCCAGCCGATAGAGCGGAGACCGCCGCAGAGTGCATCTCTGCGGTCCTGATATTTTTGGCACTGTTCCTTTACAGAATCAAGTGGTCCTGTGAGCGCTGCGATGGCAGCCTTCTGCAGAGGGAGAAACATACCAAAGCTGATCTGCTGATGAAGCTTGCGGAAAGCACTTACTACATCCTCCCGACCCACAAGAAAGCTGATTCTTGCGCCGGTCAGATTAAAGCTCTTGGAAAGGGAGAAAAACTCCACGCCGACGTCCTCGGCACCGGGGTAATTTAAGAAGCTGTGCCCTTCGATTCCGTCAAAGATGATATCCGAGTAGGCATTGTCGTGGATAATGAGGATGTCATATTTTCTGGCAAATGCGATGATTTCCTCATAAACCTCCGGTGTGCCGACGGAGCCCATCGGGTTGGAGGGGAGAGATACAACCATAAACTTTGCGCGCCTTGCAACATCCTCCGGGATTTCCGATACCTTGGGCAGAAACCCGTTTTCTTTTGTCATAGGATAGTAATAGGGCTCCGCACCGGCCATTTTGGCACAGGTAATGAAAACCGGATAGCAGGGCGTCGGGAGCAGAACCGTGTCGCCTTCATTTGCAAGAGCCATGCCGATGAGTCCCATACCCTCCTGGGTGCCGCTGCAGCTTGCAACCTGCTCCGGACGGATGTCTACACCGAACCGTCTTTTATAATATTTTACCACGGCATCGAGCATTTCATCCGTATCCCGCAGCGCATAGTGCCAGTTCTCGGGATCCCTGGCGGCTTCGATCAGTGCCTCACGGATATGCTCCGGTGTTTCAAAGTCCGGTGTGCCGACCGACATGTTGTAAAGCTTCCGGCCCTGCTTCTCAAGCTCGATTTTTTTATCATTAAGAGCGGCAAAGATTTCGTCGCCGAAACGATCCATACGTTTACTGAACTGCATATTGAACCCCCTAAGGCAAAATATTAGATAAAAAACAATTACACACGGTATAGCATATCTCAGTGCGGGAGACAAGAAAAAATCTAAAGGCTCTAGATAGATTCTCCGTGCATGACAGACTTTTGTTCTGAAAAGAGGTTTTGCAGCTGGGAGCATTACGTTTAAAGTTAAATAAATTGATAAAAGTGACTCTTGCCTAAATTTCAGTTTTCGTCTAACATGATTATGTTTCTTTACAAATATTTAACATGAATTTTGCAATTAAATTTCTGAAATATGGAGTGTGAAAATGCTGACGATTCTGATTACTCTTTTAGGCGGCCTGGGTCTTTTCATTGCCGGGATGTACATGATGAGCCATGGTATTGAAAAGGTTGCTGGTACAAGACTCAGAAATATATTGGAGACTTTCACGAGGACACGTCTTACGGGTCTTCTTGTTGGTCTCTTTTTTACTGCCGTAATTCAGTCCTCAAGTACGGCGACCGTGATGGTTGTGACCTTTGTAAACTCCGGACTGATGGCGCTGAGCAATGCCTGCGGGATTATCCTGGGTGCGAACATTGGTACTACGGTTACTGCGCTGCTGGTTGCATTCAGACTCAGTGCCATCGCGCCATTGTTTGTTTTTGCAGGTGCGATCATGATGAACTTTATTCCGAGCCAGCGGGTCAAGAAATCCGGTGAGATCGTTATGGGATTTGGACTTCTGTTTGTCGGTATTTCCAGTATGTCCTCGGCGATGGCGGATCTCAGGGATATCCCGGCAGTGATCCATTTCCTTGCGGGCTTTACCAATCCGTTCTTAGGCGTCCTGATGGGTTTTGTGATTACGTCCATTG